>JBGTNM010000526.1:0-2093 GCA_041743025.1 Microcystaceae cyanobacterium | reverse complement strand
TAGCATTATCCAAGAAATGCTTTTTCCCCACTGGATTGGGGTTAGCAGCGATGTAATGATACTGGAGATAACGCGAAGCAGGGGATGTCGGGATGTAGGAAGCAAGGACTGGTGAACCTTCCTCTCCCTTTGCCAGTCGAGGAATAAATTGATCGACGTAGTAGGTGGTAATTTTTTGCTGGAATTGTGGAGGAACCTTAGCCGCTTGCAGTTGACGGTATGCCAGAGCAAATTCCTCCATAGCGGCGAGGATTGATGGATCTTCACTCAGGGTTTGCGTATGGTTGCGAATGTTTTGGAAATAGGACTCGATTTGATAGGCTTTAGAGGCGCGGACGCTGGTTAACTGGTTGAAGACGCGATCAGTCAGGTTTAACTGCCCACTGCGATAACCTAGATAAGTCGTCACCAAGATAGAACAACTGCTAACTGCCAGCAGCATCGCAATCAGTTTGGATTTGATACTCAATTGATTGAGCGATCGCATAGTGGCACAACTGCTAATTGTGAAGCATTGACTCAAAAAGTATCTTAGAGTACCATCGTCAGCAATTTAGTCAATTTCATCACAAAGATAGCGATCGCTTGCAAGATCTCCAAGGACTATAGATATCTAAATTAAGGCTCTCCCGTACCTGTGGTGATAATCAAATCTTAATTATTCGTAGTAGAATGTTTCAGCTAAAATAGGGTAATAGATAGAGCAAGCTGAGGACAGACAAATGGGAAGAGGTCGCCGAGATAAAGTTCATTTAACAGAGCAACAAAGAGAAAACCTCGAACAAATTAGTCGTAATGGCTATGCACCCGCCAAAAAAATCCTACACGCTCGAATTCTCCTCATGTGTGATGAAGGAGAGCAGGCGACTAAAAAATGGACAGATAAAGAAATAGGGGAAGCCCTACAGGTGCATCAAAACACAGTTTTGAGGATTCGCCAAAGATTGCTGCAAAAAGGCGAAAAACCTGCTCTTGAGCGACAACCGAGAAAAACTCCCCCGACTCCCCCAAAAGTCGATGGAGCAACCGAAGCTCAAATCATTGCGCTGTGTTGTTGCGACCCACCAGAAGGCAGAGCCGAGTGGAGTATCAGACTCTTAACCTCAGAACTCAAACAAAGACAAATTATCAGCGAGATTTCCTGTTCAACCGTGTGGCGAACGCTAAAAAAAACCAATTACGCCCCTGGAAAACCCAGAGATTCTGTATTGCTGAACGGGATTTAGCGAGATTTGTCGCCGAAATGGAAGTCATCATAGACTTGTATAGCAGTGAGCCTTGTCAAGATGAACCGTTGATTGCCATGGATGAAGCCTCCAAGCAACTGCTCGGACATCTTTACCCCCCCATCCCGATGCAACCCAAAAAAGACAAAAAAGAAGACTATCACTATACCCGTGAAGGAGTGCAAGCATTATTCATGTTTTTCGACCCCCATCGCGGATGGCGACGGGTGAGCAACCGAGACAGTCGTACACGACTAGATTGGGCAGAAGAAATCCGTCAACTCTTGGATGTAGATTACCCAAACGCGCGAAAAGTAAAGCTAGTCTGCGATAATCTGAATACCCATAACATAGCCTCACTTTATCAAGCTTTTCCTGCGCCAGAAGCCCACCGTTTAGCCAGAAAGCTGGAAATTTATCATACTCCTCGTAATGGCAGTTGGTTGAATGTGGCAGAAATTGAACTGAGTGTTTTATCAAAGCAGTGTTTAGATAGAAGGATTCCTACGGTTGAAGAATTAAACAATGAGTTAGAAGCATGGCAACAAGAACGAAATCAGACTGCCTCTCAGGTAATTTGGCGTTTTTCTCCTGAAGATGCCAGAGTCAAACTCAAACATCTTTATCCCGTGTTTGAGGAGGAGGAATTGGCAGAATCTAATACACCAAATTAGCTGAAACATTCTACTACGCCAATTTATAAGTTTTTATTATCATCAAGAGTACGGGAGAGCCGAATCTAGGAGCTTCCCGTCGTCAATCTCTTTAACAAACTGATTGCATAAGTCTACTAATATATCTGCATTTATATGTCTTTCAAAAACGCGATCGCTAAACAAATCATATTGCAAAAGTTCATGCAGTGCT
>JBGTNM010000525.1:0-8444 GCA_041743025.1 Microcystaceae cyanobacterium | reverse complement strand
GAAGGGTAAGACTAGGGAAATAGGTTTTGATGAACTATGAAGTCAGAATTGACCGATGAGTTTATCAAATGCTTTGCTGATTTGCCCGAAAGAGTTCAAAAAACAGCACGGAAAAACTACAGGCTTTGGAAACAGAATCCTTCACATCCGAGTTTAGAGTTCAAAAAGCTGAACACGAAGCAACCCACTTACTCGGTGAGAGCAGGCATAGGCTGGCGTGCTTTAGGAGTCATGAAAGGTTCGGAAACAATCGTTTGGTTTTGGATCGGCTCCCACAGCAACTATGACAAGCTAATCAAAAACTTGTGAAGTGATCGCTGTTCACCGCAATGAGACAACCTGGGCGGACTTATCTAATTCCTGACTCGCTCTCAAAACCTCCTCTCTGGCGAGGTGATCGGCGGCTAAGATATCTTCTAAGGTAGGTGTTGCCGTATTTTGCGTCAAGAAGCGATCGCAAGTCTTTTCAATTAAACGGGGAATGTCTAAAAAGGCAATTTTTTCGGCTAAAAATAAAGCAACTGCCTGTTCGTTGGCCGCATTGAGTACCGCAGGCATAGCCCCCCCTAAGCGTCCAGCTTCGTAGGCCAATTCCATACAAGGATATTTCTGGCGATCAGGTTCACCGAAGGTCAAGCTTCCGGCTTTGACTAAATCGAGAGATTCCCAATCGGTAGAGAGGCGCTCCGGCCAGGACAGAGCATAGAGTAGCGGCAAACGCATATCCGGCCAGCCTAATTGAGCCAACATTGAGGTGTCTTGTAGTTCGATCAGAGAATGGATGATGCTTTGAGGGTGAATAACAATATCAATTTTGTCATAGTCTAGGCCAAAGAGAAAATGCGCTTCGATGACTTCTAGCCCTTTATTCATCAACGTTGCTGAGTCAACCGTAATTTTGCGCCCCATTGACCAATTTGGGTGCTTGAGGGCATCTTGGACAGTGACAAAAGGCAGACGTTCTGCTGGCCAGTCGCGGAATGCGCCACCAGAGGCGGTCAGGATAATGCGGCGCAATCCCCCAGCAGGAACGCCTTGCAAACATTGAAAGATGGCTGAGTGTTCTGAGTCGGCAGGCAGTAATTTGATGCCGTGTTTTGCCACCAAGGGCAGAACGACGGGGCCGCCTGCAATGAGGGTTTCTTTGTTGGCTAGGGCAATGTCTTTGCCCGCTTTGATCGCGGCAATCGTCGGCAGCAAGCCAGCACAGCCGACAATGCCAGTCACGACGCTTTCGGCATCGCCGTAGCGGGCGACTTCTGCTACGCCTGCTTCTCCAGCGAAGAGCAGGGGCTGATAATTAAGTGACGCGATCGCAGATTTGAGGTCTTGAAGTTGGGTCTCATCACAAATTGCCGCGATTTGGGGGCGAAACTGCTGAATTTGAGCCGCTAGTAGTTGGACGTTACTGCGAGCAGCCAAACCGATAACTTGAAAGCGATCGGGGTATTGGCTGACAATATCGAGGGTTTGAGTACCAATAGAACCCGTAGAGCCGAGAATGGAGATTTTCTTCACGATGCCTAACAGATGAACTGGGGATTGCCTTTAACTATAGGTTCTTAGGGGACATCTTAGATCCTATGGCATCCGTCAACTTGATAAGAGCGATCGCTAGATTATCAACTCGCTCAAGCACCGGAGCTTACTAGCTTTTCTCCTTAGATTTTGTCTTGGAGGAAGACTGAGACTTTTCCTCAGTTTCAGCCTTGGCTGGAGTTTGTTGTTTTTCCGGTGCCACTTTTTCCTTAAACAGTTTCCCTGCTGCAAACGCAGGCACTCTCGTCGCTGGAATGGTAATGGCTTCCTTCGTCTGAGGATTGATCCCAGAGCGTTCGCTTCTGTGTCTAGCCTCAAAACTACCGAACCCTACCAAAGTGAGTTTATCGCCACTGGCAACGGTTTCCATGATGGTATCGGTGAGAGCATCGAGGATCTGTGAGGCTTCTTTTTGAGAAAGGCTAGCTTTTACCGCGATCTCTTTGACTAATTGTTCTTTATTCATTCTGTTTCGTTTAATTTTTCTGCAAGGGATTGGGCATAATTTCTTAATTTTGGGGCAATTGCCAGAATGGAGCAAGATCGAACAGGATAAGAAATGTAACAGAGATAATTTTTAGTATTTAATAATATACTGATTCGCTCTTAGCTTGAAATCTTTTAACTGACATCAAGCAGATGAGAGGAGATCGAAAACTAATATTTGCTGATAACGATTAGAGGCTTTGACGCGAAACCAGCTTTTCGAGAATAGCTTGAGTTTCGTGGAGCATTTGCTGACGAGGATCTTGGGATTGGGTGAGGGGAGGAACGAGGTTGCGAGCTTGTAGCGTCATGTGGAGTTGAAGTTCTGCGACGTATTCGCGAATGCCTTCGGCTAAGGCTTCTCGATCTGTTGGTGCTGCTGGCACAGTCACAATGTCCTCCTGACTAGACTTGAGATTAATTAATCAACCTCTATAGAAGTTATCATGAACTTCTCATCCGAATGGCAGTCAGCAAAAAAGTTTACATATTACTTCACACACCTTAATGTAACGTGAGTTCGACCGACCTCTCTCTCCTGTAAAGCTACCGCCTACACAATCCCATGTCATAAAATAAGGTGAGCGATCGCCCACCTTATAGATAAAAAATTGTCTGAAAAAATGAATCGCTAGGGTGCTAGCGCGTAACCTCGTAACAGGCTACCGAGAGTTTTGGCCGTAATTTTCATTTGAATTAACGGATTGGCGGGGACGACGGTTTTGTAGAGGTAGCTGTCAAAGGTGAGTCGCTGCACGTCTTTGTCCGAACACATCTCGACAAACGCCTCACGAGACGCATCCGAACGATAGAAAACTCGTTGCAAAAGATCCAGCACCAGGTAAGTCATGCCATATTGCTTATCCCAGCATTTGAGGTAGCCATTTTTCAACTCATCTTCGGTGGGAATGCGCTGTCCGCCGTTGGTGACTTCGACAATCGTTTCAGCGCACATCCGAGCCGATTTTGCCGCAAAATAAATGCCTTCGCCAGAAGATTTAGTCACCGTTCCGGCAGCATCTCCCACGAGGGCAACTCGTCCGACAACCCGACGGGGACGAGGATGTTCAGGTATCGGATGCGCTTCGACTTTGATGATTTCTCCCCCTGCCAGTTTGCGGGCGGCGCGAGCGCGGATGCCTGCTTGCAGGTCTTTGATCATGGCTTTGTTGACTTTCATGGTTCCCGTTCCCACCGCAACGTGGTCGTATTTGGGAAATACCCAAGCGTAGAAGTCGGGAGAGACATCATTGCCGACGTACATTTCGGCTAAGTCTTCGTAGTAAGCCATTTTGGATTCAGGGAGGCGAATGCGCTCTTGGAAGGCGATCGCATAATTGTAATCTCCGGCATCAATGGCTTTGGCAATGCGGGAGTTGGCCCCATCTGCGCCGATGACGACATCTACTTTGAGGGTTTTCATGTCCCCTTTAGCATTGCCGTTGGAATGATCGGCATAGTGCAGCGTATAGGGAGCGGTGTTATTACTGGGAATGTCGAGTTGATAGACGGTTCCGTTAATCAGGTTGGCACCTAAAGCGGCGGCGCGGTCTCTCATAAATCCGTCGAGGACTTCCCGACGGCACATCCCAATATCTTCGTCTTGGCGATCGAGATTGTTATCGACTTCGACATTCGACGGGGAGATCATTTTCATTTTTCTCACCCGACGGTCAATAATTTCCGGCGGCAGATCAAATTCACTCACCATGCACAGGGGAATCGCCCCGCCGCAGGGTTTGGCATTATCTAATTTGCGTTCAAATAAATAAGTTTCAATTCCAGCTTTTGCTAAGGTTTCGGCGGCAGAGGAGCCAGCCGGGCCCGAACCAACAACAGCAACCCTTAACACCAAGGCTATTCTCCTAATAAGTCCACAAGCAAGTACGAATCGCATCCTATCATGGAGTTTCCTTTCTGCGGCCTGAATAGTTAGTCTTTGTTTGAAGTTGAAATAGAGCTTAACAAACCTCGTAACAAAAGTTAACAATTTAACTTAAAAGCGATCGCCTGAGCGCGTCACAGTTATCGGCTTTTCTCCAGGCGAAGAAACAGGTTTAAATATTAACGATCTTTAGAGGCATCCTTTTTATGAAACTAATAATCGCTTTGCCGTCCGCAGAATTTGTCCTGCCAGTATCGCCGCGCCAAACCCATTATCAATATTAACCACTGCTACACCTGCCGCACAGGAATTGAGCATGGTAAGCAAAGGAGCAATACCGCCAAAACTCGCACCATAACCGACGCTGGTAGGAACGCCAATCACCGGACAATCTGCCATTCCTGCCACCACACTAGGTAAAGCACCTTCCATCCCTGCTACGACAATTAGCACGTCAGCTTGCGCGAGTAACTGGCGGTGACTGAGCAGGCGATGAATTCCCGCCACTCCCACATCCCACAGGCGTAGCACCCGAAAACCACACAATTCGGCGGTGATTGCTGCTTCCTCCGCCACTGGTAAATCTGCCGTTCCTGCCGTGAGAAGGGAAATCGTTCCCGACTGTAAGACGGGTTCTGCTGTCTTGATAGCACAAATACGAGCGAGAGGATAATAGATTAACCCTGAAATTTGACTTTGAAGTTGTTCGGCAATGTCTGCTTCGATGCGTGTCGCCATCACCACTGGCGAATAACGGTGCATGGCAGTGATAATTTGGGTAATTTGTTCGGGGGTTTTTCCTGTCCCCCAGATAACTTCCGGAAATCCGGTTCGCAGGTGACGGTGATGGTCGATTTTTGCAAAATCTTCGACCGATTCAAAACTGAAATGCTTGAGTTTATCTAAGGCAATATTGGGGGAAATTTGCCCCTTGGCAACAGCTTCTAAGAGCAATTGAAGGGCTTGTGGATTCATTTATTTTCGTTTAGATAAAGTTCAATGTTGCTGAATAGTCGTCTTTTGTAAATAACTATTAACTATTCACTCTAAAGAATGAATTCGCTCTGGAGGCCAATAAATTTTAAAGGCTTTGCCGACAATAGATTGTTTGGGTAGCAATCCCCAGAGATGGGAATCAAAGCTCGCATTGCGATTGTCTCCTAAGACAAAATAGGCATTAGCGGGAATTACTTGAGAAGGTAAATCGTACTGAGGAGGCGCTGCAATGTAGGGTTCCTGACGAGCTTGTCCGTTAATATAAACAGAACCCTGATTAATACTAACGACATCGCCAGGAGTAGCCACAATCCGTTTGATATAGTATTCTGAGACGTTGGGATCGAGTTGTTTGAGATTTTCAGAAGGCGTAAAGACAATGATATCACCTCTCTGAGGAACGTAGTTGCCAGACTGCCAGACAAAAAGGCGATCGCCCACTTGCAGCGTTGGTATCATTGACTCACTAGGAATGTGGAACATCTCTAAGTGGCGGTCTATCCATTGAGGCAGGTAATTACTAACGATTCCTATCAAAAAAATTAATCCTGCCATCATCGCTACCAAAGAACGTCCCAATCGAGGCTGGCGGCGAGGAAAAGTGATATAAGTATGGTAAGAGGCGATCGCTCCTAACGTCGGCGTTACGATGAGTAATGATGAGAAAATATCATCTAACTTCAGAAAAATCAGCGTTGTTGCCAATAAAAACAGTCCAATAACTGATTTTTGTAAGTAAAGATGACCCAATCCTGGCAGGACGCGAGAGGCAAAGACAGCAAACCAGGGATTTTTGCGTTTTCGGGGAATTTTTTCTAAAATTTTGTCCCGTCGCTCGTCATAGACACTCCAGTGAGCGTCAAAAATGTTGATAAAATAGACGAGTGTAGCTATCCCCAGGCAAACAATCCCAGCGATCGTATTTCCACTAGGGGAAAAGAGTTCCCAGATGGTCATTACCACGAGAACAAGCTGAAGAATGAGAAATCCCATGCCTTTAAGCGGTTTTTCAGCGTAAAGCTGGCCAATTCCTGGAAAAAACATGGATAGATTGACGGCTAACCAAGGATCTTTATCAACTTCAAAATGTCTCACGCACGTTTTTCGCTCTAAACCAAAGGGTTGTTTTGATGCTAGCTTGTTCACTTGTACAGTACCTAGCGTAAAATTACTTAAATTATCAAGCGTAAATTCTTTTAAGCATTGTCTGTAAATAGCTGCTATTGCTAGATCAAGATGACGTTAAATTTTGTTTAATTTCGTATGAAATGAGGAAATTGTTTAAATAAAACATTCTGCCTAGAGGCTGATGGGACAGCCATGCTTTTAAAGTTAACTGTATAAGAGATTCCTATTTTCAAATGAATTAAATAGGAGAGGAAAACACACATGGTTGGAACTATGACAGACCAAAAACGTTCTGCTATTGCCGAGAAATTGGCAGATATTAAGGCTATTCAAAACCTGCTCATCGCTAATGAACAACAACTTTTACAAGAATGTAGCGATAAAAAAGATCTTCGTAGCCGTTTAGAGGAAATGCTCGAAGATGACCAGAAAAACCTGGGTATCATTGAAACCTCAATTGTTCAATATGGCGTTCCATCCGAACCACGAGAAACTGTTCAGGAGATGGTGGAGAAAATACAAAATATGATGAAAGGGTCTGACTTGAGTCTGTACGAAAAATTCACTCAACACGAGCTGCTTAAGCACGCACAGGTCATGTCGGGATTAGTCGTTCACAAAGCAGCCCAAATCACTGGTGCTGACGTGGAAATGGCACTCGCCCCTATGAACACTGTCAACTTTGAAAACCGCGCTCACCAAGAGCAACTCAAAGGGCTGCTCGAATACCTCGGCGCACTTGAGTTGACTGGACAAGAACCTGACCAAAGTTTCTGGGGAAGGCTGCAAGATAGTCTTGCTGCCATGACTGGGGTGTTGGGCAGTGCTGTGACTCAGACGAGCGACAAGTCTGACATGGACATCATGAATATTATTTTCATGGATCACCAAAAAGTCAAGACCTTGATTCGCGAAATTAAGCGCACTGACGACCCGCAAAAAATCAAGGAGTATTTCGGACAGCTTTATACAGATTTAATTGTCCACTCCAAAGCGGAAGAAGAAGTCGTCTATCCTACGGTTCGTCCCTTCTATGGGCAATCTGAAACGCAAGAACTCTATGACGAGCAAGCTCAGCTAGAAAAGGTTCTTAACAAGATGAAATCTCTCGAACCGACTTCAGCAGACTTCAAGTCGCACTTGGAGCAGGTAAGAGATATGGTAGGTGACCATACCCGTCAAGAAGAAAGCACCATGTTCGCTGCTCTACGCAAGAACTGTAGCGAAGAACAGCGCGAACAACTGGCTACTAAATTCAAAGAAGCCAAGAAGCAATTTGCCTCTAAAATGTAGATTTGTTTCGCTCGGTTAACTATTGCTTGAATTAAGGTTGTCAGGTCATACTTAGAGATTGACCTGGCAATTTTTTGTTTTGTTAGGGATTGCCTGGACTCAATCAAGAAAACATAATGAGCGACAATTTCAACCTCAAACGCCGCCAATTTCTTCAATTTAGCGCACTTGCGATCGCAACTGGCTCTCTAGCCGCTTGTTCGCAAAATAATGTCCCCGTTTCCCCCCATTCAGAAAATTTAGATGCCGTGAAATTGGGGTTAGGCTGGAAAGCAGAAGCAGAGTACGGCGGTTTTTACCAGGCGGTAGCGACTGGAATTTATCGCAAGTACGGATTGGATGTGACGATTGAACCCTCTCCTCCCCAAACCAACGTTACTCAATTAATGATGGGCGGTTTGGTCGATTTTATGGTTGGCACGGCAGTCGAAACGCTTAAAGCCATCGAACAAGGCATTCCTAAAGTCACCGTCGCTTCAATTTTTCAACAAGAAATTCAAATTCTACTCGCTCATCCCGATGTGGGCAATGATTCTCTGCCTCAACTCAAAGGAAAACCGATTTTTGTCAGTAGTTCAGCCAACACGACTTACTGGCCAATCCTGAAAGCCAAGTATAGCTTTACTGACAACCAGATACGGCCTTACAACTTTAACATCAGTCCGTTTTTAGCTGACAAAAATTCGGCTCAGCAAGGTCTTTTGACTTCTGAACCTTATTTAATTGAAAAAGAGGGCGGTTTTAAGCCAGTAGTCTTACTATTAGCGGAGGCTGGCTATAATCCTTATGCGTTTACCATTGAAACCACTCAGAAATTAGCCGAAACCAAGCCCGATTTAGTACAGCGATTTGTGGATGCTTCGATTAAAGGTTGGTACAGTTATTTAGAAAACGCCCAACCGGGTAACGAACTTATCCAAAAAGACAACCCAGAGATGACTGACGACCTACTCGCTTTTAGTCTTGCCAAGCTCAAGAGACCTCTTGAAAAAATATTTTATGCTATAATAAATGGCTATTTTTTAAACTTTCTCTCGATAAAATAGCAATAATTTTTCAGTTTTTGCAAGTCATTAAGTGACGAAAATTGCTGACAGCTTGTTTACAATAATCGCCA
>JBGTNM010000524.1:0-2156 GCA_041743025.1 Microcystaceae cyanobacterium | reverse complement strand
AAAAGTAGGATTCAAACTCGCTGCGATAATTCCGCCCATCTCTAATTAGATGGATGAAGTTGTAGATCGCTCGATCTGTTGTAACTCCTTTCTCGGTTGAAGCCCCGGAGATATAGCACAGAACCTTATCTAGGTCTGTATAAATATTCTCATGTGAGTAAGAAGTTGCAAAACCAAAAACATTGTCATATCTAATTCCATACGGATGAATTATTTTTTTGTTGAGTCGCCAAGACTTATTTGTTTTCCATCCTTCGGTATGAATTTTATTATCTTTGTGATAGGCGCTTAGCTTATCAAATACCTCTACTAAGCACTCTTGCATAATCTCATTCTGGTTCAAGAAAAACATCTCTAGAACTTCATGAATGTTGCGCTCAGTAAACGCCATATTTGCTTGTCCACTGGCAAACTCATCAAACTTTCTATGAAAGTGGCTAGTTGTCTTTTCTCCCATACGAGTTTTGGAAAAGACCGTATTCCAGAAACGGCTTTTTAAGGCTGATACCTGATCTGGTAGGCTAACTTCAAGTCTCAAGCTTTCTTGTTTGTTGCGATCGCAAGAATCGTAAACGGCTGGCTGAATGCCTTGCAAGTAAAAATCAAGCTTGGATTGAGTGAGACTGCGTTCTCTAAGGATGCACAAAGCAGTATTGTACCGAGCAACCATATCTCTAATGATATTTCGGTGTGCCAGCGGATTTGCTGCAAACTCTGCGTCTGTGATTCCTCCATCAGATTCCATCTGTAAATCATTAAAATCAATGCTGGAGTCTTTCTTTGGTTTGGCTAGCCGGATCATGGCAACCTCCACATCGGTTGAGCGCTCTGCATTAGCAAAGCATTGCCCTAAATACTCAACAGACCCATGCTCCTTTATGAGAAGCTTGAGCAGTTGCCGCTCATTGGTATAAGGATTATCAACGGTTTCTCGGTTCAACAGAATTACTGCATCTCCGCCATCCGCTAATACTTCCCAGATTTTGAGAGCGTGTTTGACCCCGTTGCTAAATGGAGGGTTAGCAACAATCAGCCCAAAGTTGGAAGGCTCATCGTATTCCAGAAAGTCAGATCCGATCACTGTATAGCCTTTTCCCTGAAGCAAATACCGAAGATCGGTTTCAAGCTCGATCGCTTTAAGGTGCCTGGTGTTGAGCTTCAATGTCTCAGTTACATAATCTAGGATTGCTCCGGTTCCTGCCTGTGGATCAAGAAAGTCTCCCTCAAACTTGAGAGTCTTTAAGTCTCTATCAAATCTATCTGAATAATTATGAATATAGGGAGCCAGCATTTTCTCTATGACTGGTTCTGGGGTTGGGAATAGCTCAGCATTAAATATGGATGTTTGGTTGGTCATGATCACGTTTGAAAAGATGAAATTAACAGTAGAAAAACTAACTTTCGGTATGCGAACAACTCTAAATAATTTAGAGTTGTTCGCATACTTTTACCGACGAAAGAGAATCCGATGGGTGCGATCGCGGGTTGGAATGGGTTCAAAGTGCGGATGCACATGAGCGGTTCCTTTGCCCACTGCACATTTCAGAGTGATGATAAACAAAACAATCCAAGCGCAAAGTTTCATTTGGAAAGCTCCTGTAGGCATACCCGCCCGCTTCCCCGATGACACGCTTCCTTTATGGCGGTGCTAAGAGGTAGGAATGATAAGGATATTGCTAGGGTGAAACCAATTAATGCGGATTTTTTGAAGTGCTTCATTTTGGCTCCAAGATGAAATTAACCATGTATATATACTAATCTCATCCTCGATAAAAATCAATACTATAGGGGATAAAAACCATAGAAAGATAGTTAATATATATACTTGAAAGCCAACAAACTCCAATGGTTTATACTGTGCAAATATAAACGAAGCGTAAATCTTAAGGTCTTTCCCAGTCAGGATCAGGAGCTAATGACGGTGGTGCGACAAAAAAACCTTGTACCCGATGAAAACTACGGAGAATTCCTGCGATCGCTCAAACAACGCATTCGGCAAGCTCAAGTCAGAGCAGCCCTTGCTGTTAATAGTGAGTTAATTCATCTCTACTGGCAGATCGGACGTGAGGTTTTAGAACGTCAGCAGCAAGAGGGGTGGGGAACGAAAGTCATCGATCGGTTAGCAAAAGATTTGAAAGTAGAATTTCCAGAAATGA
>JBGTNM010000523.1:0-3696 GCA_041743025.1 Microcystaceae cyanobacterium | reverse complement strand
TCGTCACAAGCTGAAGTTAGTGCCGTAATCACTACTTTACGCGTGATTTCTTTATTAACACGTGTCCTTCTGCTGACCGTAAACACAGAAATCATTAGATTTTTTGAGGGTTACGGAAATTTTAACCCGTTAAAAATATTTTTAGCAATTGAAAAAAGAAACTTTACTAAAACTAAAAAGCAACTTAAGGAATTAGACCAAAGTTATATTTCATACTCCAAACAAGGTAAAGAGATTCCTACATCGCTAAAACAAAAACGCAATTTAATATTAATTCAGCTTGCCACAAGATTTCCTGATGATGAGCGTTGGTTGCTGCCGACTTCTTTTGGCAATACCATTAGAGCTTTTGAAGTGTATCCTCGAATTATGTATGGTGTCGATTCAATTCCCTGTTGGGAAAGGTTGATAGCAGCCATCCCCGATAGTTATCTAAAATATATTGATGAAGCAAAAGCAAAAGTCGATCTATGGCTTAATTTTTTAGTAGTTAATATTCTGCTGTTATCTGGGTATTTAGGACTTTTGATTTATCTAGGAAACCCCAACGTTATTTGGCTTCCGTTGCTGAATATAGCATTAAGCTATATTGCTTATATAAACAGTCAATCCTCTGCTGTCGATTGGGGAAAGTTTGTAAAAGCTTCTTTCGATTTGTTTCTACCCGATCTATGTAGAAAACTACAATTTGATACTTCAAAAATTACTAATATCGAGCAAGAGAAAGAAATGTGGCGTAAATTTTCTCAAGCTGTTATTTATGTCAATCCGAAATCTTTACCAGAGCGATATAATCAACAGGATACGGAAGAATGAGGAATGAGCGGCTCTCCCGTACTCTTGATGATAATAAAAAAAAATTTATTAATTGTCGTAGTCGTAGTCGTAGTGGACTGTCTCAGCTAAAATGGTGCGTTACGGCGGATGGTTAAATCCGAGTCATATCGAAGATTGTAGCCGCCTAACACACCCTACCTAATCTACCAAATTAACTGAAACATTCCAGTAGGATGGGTTAGACGGCAGTAAGCCTTCAAACTTAACCAGAAATTATCAATCCGTCGTAACCCATCTTTCTAGAACTTCTAACACTACGAACATTTTACCTTAAGCACCTCAGAGAGCCAAACTGTGTACCAAACCTGTTGTAAGTCTCGAATGTACTGATATGCCTGCACTCTATAGATCAAGATATTGGTGTCAACGGCGTTCATACAGCATTTCCAGCGTAAACTGAGGTGCGTTTAGGGGAATCGGGTTTTGCTGCATCCGTTCGATCAGCGATTTTAGAAAGTGTTACTTAGTTTCTAAGTCAGAAATCGGTGGAGACACAATTTGAGGCGATTGGATAAAGAGTTCTACTTCAGTTCCTTAACGCCATCGGTTTCCAAGGGGCAAACCAAGGCAGTAAAAGTAATCCTGGCACGGCAGCTAAAATGGATAATAAAAAGAAATTCGGCCAGCCAGTTGCCTGAGCGATCGCACCGGCGGGTGCTACCAAAATATCGCGACTGACTGCCATTAAGCTCGATAGCAAGGCATATTGAGTAGCTGTAAAGCGATGGTTGCACAAACTGGTTAAAAATGCCACAAATCCCGCCGTTACTATCCCCCCACAAAAATTTTCAATATTAATGGTGACGATCATGGCTTGATAATTTGGCCCTAACAGAGAAAGCACCCAATAAGCTATATTACTGAGAGCTTGCAATCCCCCAAAAATCCACAGTGAACGGTTAATCGCCAAACCCTCTCCCCACTCATTACTCCATTGCTTGAGAAGCATTGCACCCGTCAACGTCCCCACAATCGTTGCCAGCAGTCCCATTCCCCCTTGAATCGCCCCGATCCCCGTTTGCGAAAATCCGATTTGGAGTAAAAAAGGAGTCGCCATATTGTTAATCATGGCATCTCCCAATCGGTAGAAGATAATAAATAAAAGGATGAGACAAGCGTGAACAATACCCGATCGCCCGAAAAACTCTTGAAACGGTAAAATAACAGCATCGCGGAGGCTAGCAGGCGGTCTAACAGCAGATTCTGGTTCGGGTGCAAAGAGAGTCGGTAAGAGGCACAGTGCCATCAACCCCGCCAAACACAAATAAACGCTCTGCCAAGGAATGCGATCAGCTAAAATTAAGGCCGCTGAACCAGCAACCAACAAACCAATACGATACCCTAATACGGCTACAGCAGCCCCAGCACCGATTTCCCCTTCTTGTTTTAAGCGTTTAGTCTCTAAGGCGTTTGGAAAGTCGTCATTGCTTTCTTCTTCATTTTCATGACTAGTAACATCTGTGCGGTAAGCATCTAAGGCAATATCTTGGGAGGCACTCAAAAAAGCAATGATAAACGCATTCCAAGCTAGTGCCTGGAGAGACTGGCGCGGTTGCTGAAAAGCCATCAGACCAATTGCCAGCACTAATCCAATTTGGGCAATGAGCAACCATCCGCGACGGCGACCTAAAAATGGGGGAACAAAGCGATCTAATAGAGGCGACCAGAGGAATTTAAGCGAATAAGGCAGCGCAACTAAGCTAAATAGACCAATTGTCTTTAAATCGACCTTTTCGACCGTCATCCACGCTTGTAGGGTGCGACTGGTTAACAATAGCGGCAAACCGGAAGCAAACCCCAACAGCAACAGAGATGCCATCTTGCGGTTGAAAAAAACTTGTAAGGAGGATAGGTTCATGCGATCGCAATAGATCAATAAAAATGTGTCAACGTGCCATCGAACACAACTTTACGACAATTTGTCCAGCATCTTTGTTTCTGGTGCTAAATTTGGTAATACCAGAGAGCTTGTTGATTTTGTAGGAGAATTAACTGGCGAGCAAGGCGCTCTATTGTACCTTGTTCTTCAAATTGCTTGAGCAGTCGCGTGACAGTTACCCGCGTAGTTCCCAAAATTTCTGCCATTTCCTGATGGGTGAGACGAAAATCAATTAAGGTTCCTTGCTCGACTTCACGTCCAAATCGATTAGCGAGTAGGGTTAAGAGTTTTAGCATGGCTACATCGACGGGGCGGCAATGTAAAATCTCTAAAAACGCCTGAAGTTGCTGAATATGATTAATTAACGCTCTATTTATCGGTAAATATTGATCCAGAGGCAGCAGAGCGACTTCAACAGGGGTTAGACATTCAATATAGTAGGGATCTGCTTGAGAAAGCAACCGCGACACCACATCGCCAACTCCCCACATTCCCAAGGTGACAATTGTCCCATCTTCAAGATAAGTCAGGGTACGAACCACCCCAGACTGAATCTGCCACAAGCTATCTCGCCTGAGTGGAAGATGAGCGCGACGCTCAAATCGATTCTGCTTTGCTGAAAAAGACTGCGTAGAGACGAGTCCAGTCATACTAGTGTTAAGCATATTTTGCAGGGGCTATCTTTTATTCACCTGTATCATAAATTAATTTTAATTCAATTACAGATGAATTACAATCGTAGCCTAATTCTAGGATAAATACAGCAGATGGCGACTGAGTGAGGGACAGTTAGGGGTAGGGGCATAATATATTATGCCCCTACGGTGTACTGCAAGAAGCGCGAAAATTGCTGTAAGAGTCTTGCCTAATAATTCTAATTCTAGGCAGCCGATGCTTAAAACCACAGAGAATTTCCCAAGAAATAGTTCCTAGTACTTTAGCCCACTCATCAGCCGTAATTTCTTGTGTTCCATCTTTGC
>JBGTNM010000522.1:0-7759 GCA_041743025.1 Microcystaceae cyanobacterium | reverse complement strand
AGAAAAGCAAAGTAGGAGTCAAGACCAGACGGCTTAAGGCTGGCTGGGACGACAACTATCTTAAGGATGTCCTTAGTGCCTTAAACATAGTCACTGCCTAGTCCACATTAATTGTTACGAAACGTGTGCGTTTGCCCTGTAGGCGATAGTCAAAACTGGAATACTGCCGACTCTCGTTATGGTATTGGAGATGAATTAGCGGCGATCGCTTCTCAAAATATCTTAGTTGCAGCAGCAGCAGGCAACAGTTTCTACCAATTCAATAGTAACCCCGGACTCGCTTATCCTGCCTCCGATCCCAATGTTATCTCAGTGGGTGCAGTCTGGGCGGATGATTTCGGCGGGACAAAAAACTTTACAGGAGGGGCAATAGACTATACCACCGATGCTGATAGGATTGCTAGTTTCTCCCAACGTCATCCCCTCTTAGATGTCTTTGCCCCAGGCATCCTGATTACGGGGGCAAATGCCACTGGGGGAACTCAGACAATGGGAGGAACCTCTCAAGCAGCACCTTTTATCTCTGGGATTGCTGTCTTAGCGCAACAAATTGCCCAAGAAAAATTAGGACGCAAACTCAGCGTTCATGAATTTCGCGATTTACTGGACAATACCAGCATTATCATCAACGATGGTGACGATGAAAACGACAACGTTACCAATACCGGATTGAATTATCCACGTCTCGATCTCCTTTCTCTCGCAGAAGGCATCCTTACCTTAAGCAGTAACGCTAATGGAGGCAATACTTCTACCCCAGGCGACAACAACAGTAATAACCCCGCCAATCCCACAACCAATACCCAAGTCTTTACCCATACCGTTACCCTCACAGCCGGTCAAATTGCCACTGATATTGACTTCGGCAATCAACAATTACCGACGGATCGTCCCCCTACTGTTCTGAATCCGATTACTGATATTAGCGTTGATGAAGATGCAGATAATACCCTCATTGATCTAACTAACGTCTTTACCGATATTGATGGGGATGCCATTGTTAAGAGTGTATTGGCTAATAGTAATACAGGATTAGTCACAGCGACGCTTGTTGAAAACCAGTTAACCCTCGATTACTTAGAAAATCAGGCAGGAATCGCCCAAATTACGGTACGAGGAACAGCTAACGGACAATTCATCGATAATATCTTCACTGTTACTCTCAATCCGGTTAACGATGCCCCTGTGGTTAATCAGGCGATCGCTGATCGAACTGCCACCGAAAACAAAGCCTTTAACTTCACCTTGCCTGATACTACCTTTAACGATCCTGATCTAGAGGATACCTTAACCTACAGTGTTAGTAATCTTCCCAGTTGGTTAAGCTTCAACGCCATAACTCGCACCTTCATCGGGACTCCCAGAAACACTGATGTGGGAACGCTGGAAATTGTCCTGACGGCAACTGATAGCGCAGGGGAAAGTATTAACGATACCTTCCTCCTCAACGTCAAGTACGCTAACCGAAGACTGACAGGCGATAGTGATAACAATACCCTCATCGGTAACGGAGGTAACGATCGCCTTGATGGAGGGGTAGGCGATGATACGATGCAAGGAGGATTAGGCAATGACACCTACACGGTTGATAGTTCTGGTGACACCATCATCGAATATCCCAATGAAATTGATTTAAGTGCCCTGTTAGACAGCCTCAGCTATAGTGGCAGTAATCCTTTGGGCGATGGGTACCTGCGGCTGCTACAAGTTCGTGCCAATACGCAAGTTCAAGTCGATCTCGACGGTTCTGGCAGCTTGGGATTTGGCACGTTAGCGACGTTGAATAACGTTAATGCCGCTAGTTTAACTGAGTCTAATTGGCTGTTCTAGACTTCTTGCTCTTGGTGCTGGCAAAACGCGATCGCTTTATTAAACTACCTTCTGCCTTCTTCAATCCTACTTCAGGTACAAGATATGAGGAGAAGACACGTTAGACAGTTTGCCTTGTGCCACCAATGCTTGATGTAACATGGCAATAGCATCGGCTTGTGTCGCTGTCTGTCGGGGGTTTAACTGATGGGTATCGGGATAATTGACCACCAATCCCGCCTCAGTCGCCGTCGCTACCTGCTCAACTGCCCATTGAGGGATTTCTGCATTATCTTGATAGGTTTTGATGACTTCTGTAGCATCAGCCTGAGATTTGAGGTTCAATCCCGTTGCCAGAGAGACTAACAACTCCAAACGGGATAGCTTTTGATCGGGGCGAAAAACTCCTTCAGAATACCCTTTCATAAATCCCAATTTAACGGCTTGATCAATAGCTTGTTGGGCTGCCACTTCTGTAGGCATATCAGGAAAATCTTTCCGGGCAGCCGTTGGGGGCTGTTCGTTAAACACTTTCACAATTTGTGAGGCAAATTGCTCTCTCGTCAATTCCTGATTGGGTTGAAAATTGTTGTTGAGTTCGGTTAAATAGCCCTGCGCCACCAATCCCGCCACAAAGGGAGTCACCCAATGCTTACTCGTGGGAACGGGAACGATAGCAGCGCGTGGAACGGCTTGCGTTTGCGGGTAAGTAGTTGCCCCTCTTGGGAGATTTTGGTTAGCCGGAACGGGTAAAGTGTCTTCTGTTATCGTTTCCGATTCTTCTTCAATAATTTGTTCTTGTTCAACTGCGTCGGGAGTAGTCGTCAGAAAATCGCCAAAACCGAGCCTTTTACCCTGATTACTCAATCCCCAAAAGAGAATACCGCCAATGGTAGTAAAGGCAACAATAATCGCAATCCACTCATCTTGATCTAATTTTTTTCTAGGAGCGTTGTCGGAGTTAGGGGCGTTATCCGCTTCAGAATTGGGGTTAGGGGGCAAGGAATCAGTCATTGCGCTCATCAAGCTTGAAAGGACATTAGTTGACTTAAGCATAATAGAAAAACTCCACCGCAAACGTTGAAAGAATTGGAAATTTTTGCCAAGCGTTTGTGATAGGTTAGAGGCGATCGCGCTGCATCTTCCATCATGCGTTATTTTCTGGCACTCGCTCTCGTCGCTTTCTTGGCTGTCACTGGTTGGGGACTGCTTCATTCTCCTAGCTTGGCTCAAAACGACTACGTAAATTATCTGTGGCAAGTTCACCGCCACGAAACGCCGATTCCATCTGGAATGCTCGCTCAATCTTCAGCTAACGTATCGGTAGAAGGTCAAATGGTGACTTACGGCAACCTCGACGGACAGCCTATTCAAGGTTATCTCGCTCGTCCCATTGATCGCAACCGTCCGTTACCCGGTTTAATCGTTATTCATGAATGGTGGGGACTCAACGACAACATCAAGCAGATGACGCAAAAATTAGCGGCAGAAGGTTATACTGCCCTCGCCGTCGATCTTTACGAGGGAAAAACCGCGAATCTTGCCGAACAAGCTAGAGAATTAATAAATACTGCCCTAAAAAATCCCGACCGTCTTGAGGCAAATATTCAAGCAGCTTATGACTATTTAGAGCAACAAAAATCGCCTAAAATTGGTTCAATTGGCTGGTGTTTTGGCGGTATGTGGTCATTGAATGCAGCTTTATTATTTCCTGATAAATTGGATGCGGCTGTTATTTATTACGGCGGGCAATTAGAAACCAATCCCGAACGATTAAAGACTTTACAGATGCCCATTTTAGGAATTTTTGGAGAACGCGATCGCAATCCCTCGGTTGAGACAGTTCGGCAATTTGAATCGACGCTTAAATCCCTGGATAAAACGGTAGAAATTTATATCTATCCCGATGCCGATCACGCTTTCGCCAATCCTTCTGGGGAACGTTACAACCCGCAAGCGGCAGCAGATGCTTGGCAAAAAACTCAGCAATTTCTGGCCCGTTATTTGAACTAATTTCAAACAAAGCTAAAGTCGCCAAATCTTCTTATGTAGTGCGATCGCCTGAGCTTGTAGGGTGCGTTAACGAAGTAACGCACTAACCATAACCTATGCCGAACTAGGCTATAATCAATGTAATCAGTTTTTACGCATTGATGAGATAATTTGGCTTATGTCTGGGACTATTCGTAAACAACTTCATCAACAGATTGACCAATTACCCGATCACATTGTCGAACAAATTGCCAACTTTACCCTATTGATAACGACTCACCAAAATAACATTTCAGAATACACTAACTGGCAAGATCAAGACTGGCAAGAATTTTTATTAGAGCAATTTTTTCGTGAAGAAGATGAAATTGAATATTCTTTAGAAAATGCTCAAGAAGTTTATCAACAATGAACCCAGGCGATATTGTTTTAATTCGTTTTCCTCAAGCCGACTTAAAACATAGAAGGCATAAGTATGAATTATCGCTTACAACGAGAAACAATCGCCGCGATCGCGACTGCCATTGTTCCCCAACAAGGGAGTATCGGCATCGTGCGTCTTTCGGGGGAAAATGCGCTTAATATTGCTAAAATTCTCTTTGATTCCCCTGGAAAACAAGCATGGGATAGCTATCGCCTTCTCTACGGTACTATAATCAATGTAATCAGTTTTTACGCATTAATGAGATAATTTGGCTTATGTCTGCGACTATTCGTAAACAACTCCATCAACAGATTGACCAATTACCCGATCACATTGTCGAACAAATTGCCAACTTTACCCTGTTGATAACGACTCACCAAAATAACATTTCAGAATACACTAACTGGCAAGATCAAGACTGGCAAGAATTTTCATTAGAGCAATTTTTTCGTAAAGAAGATGAAATTGAATATTCTTTAGAAAATGCTCAAGAAGTTTATCAACAATGAAACCAGGCGATATTGTTTTAATTCGTTTTCCTCAAGCCGACTTAAAACAAGGAAAACTCCGTCCCGCTTTAATTATCGCCATTTCACCTAGCCGCCATCCTGATTTATTGCTTGCTTTAATTTCCTCTCGTCTCCATCAAGCCATTCCACAATTTGATGAAATCATAAACTCCTCAGATCCTGACTACATAACTACTGGACTCAAAGTTGCTTCTGTAATTCGATTAGGACGATTAACAAGCGTCGAATCATCCGTAATTAATGCACTTTTGGGAAGTATCTCACCAGAACGATTAATACGCATAAAAAAATATTTAATTGATTGGCTACGAAAATAAGAAATCGTTCATAAAAATAGATTATACAAATGAATTATCGCTTACAACGAGAAACAATCGCCGCGATCGCGACTGCCATTGTTCCCCAACAAGGGAGTATCGGCATCGTGCGTCTTTCTGGGGAAAATGCACTTAATGTTGCTAAAATTCTCTTTCATGCGCCTGGAAAACAAGCATGGGATAGCCATCGCCTTCTCTACGGCACGATTCGTCACCCTCAGACAGGACAATTGGTAGACGAAGCCCTCTTATTACTGATGTTAGCCCCTCGTTCTTTTACCCGTGAAGACGTGGTAGAGTTTCACTGTCACGGCGGCATCATGCCTGTCCAGCAGGTGTTACAGTTGTGTCTAGAACAAGGTGCGAGATTGGCACAACCCGGAGAATTTACCCTGCGAGCGTTTCTCAATGGCAGACTCGATCTCACCCAAGCAGAAAGCGTCGCCGAACTCGTCGGGGCGAGATCACCACAAGCGTCTCAAATTGCCCTCGCTGGATTGCAGGGAAAGCTTGCCCAACCGATTCGCCACCTGCGCCATACCTGTTTGGATATTCTGGCAGAAGTTGAGGCGAGAATCGATTTTGAGGACGATTTACCCCCGCTAGCAGAAACGGAAATTAGCCACAGTTTGGCGGCGGTTTTAACCCAAGTCAAAGACATTTTAGCGACTGCCGATCGCGGTGAATTGCTCAGAAGTGGGCTAAGCGTCGCGATCGTTGGCCGTCCTAATGTGGGAAAATCAAGCTTACTGAATGCTTGGAGTCGCAGCGATCGCGCTATCGTTACCGACTTGCCAGGGACGACCCGCGATGTCGTAGAATCTCAATTAGCTGTTGGCGGCATTCCCATTCAGGTACTCGATACCGCAGGCATCCGAGAGACGGCAGATACTGTCGAAAAAATGGGAGTCGAGCGATCGCGCCAAGCTGCTCGTCATGCCGATCTCATTTTACTCACTATTGACGCACAAGCGGGGTGGACAGCAGAGGATGAAGCCATTTACCAACAAGTTCAGCCAAGACTTTTAATTTTAGTGGTTAATAAAATCGATCTTGTTACAGTAGATTCGCTCTCGCTTCCTCATACTTTTGCTCAAATTGCCTATACCGCAGCCTCCAAAAATCAAGGCATTGACCAATTAGAAAAAGCGATTTTAGAAACCGTCCATGCTGGGAATCTTACGGCAGCAAACCTCGATTTAGCCATCAATCAACGGCAAGCAGCAGTCCTCAGCCGTGCCAAACTTTCTCTAGAGCAAGTGAAAGAAACGATTGACAATCAATTGCCTTTAGACTTTTGGACAATTGATCTACGAAGTGCTGTTCAAGCATTAGGAGAAATTACGGGAGAAGATATTACTGAGTCAGTTTTAGATCGAATCTTTAGCCGCTTTTGTATTGGAAAATAGTGCATAAAGCTAAAATATAGTATAGTAGTTCTCATTTAAATACAGGACAAAGTCTCTAGTTTTAGGGAATAGTTTACCTATTTACTATTTATAACTGGATTATTAGAATTTTGAGGAACTTGGTTTACATTACCCCGTGTTAACCATCCTACAACATACACACATCCTAAAATAATTCCCACTGACATCACTTGAACAATACGTTTATAAATAAGATTAGATTGTTGAATCTGTTGAGAATAATTTGATTGAACTGGATGAGATTGGCTTGGTGGAATTTCAGGAGATTTCTTAAATTTATTAGACAAACTTGGGTGTTGCTGAATTTCAAACTTTTTAAGACTTTTCTCGGCTTGTACTAATAGATTATTGACTTTTTCAAGTGTTAGATGTATTTCTTTCTTTAATTCAAGACAATCTTGAATAATTTCTACAAACCTTTTTGTGTTTTGTCCATAAGAAATAATCAATCCATCATCATCATCAAGCCATTCTAGTGCAAAAATTGTATTGCAAAAATAAGGTCTTAGCTTTATAATAATAGGAATAATAGAATCTTCATTTGTCACTTTTTCTAATTTATTAGCTATTTTTATAACATTTTTCTGAAGAGATTCCAATTCTTGTTGTGATTTTCTTAATTTTTCAATTTGTATTTTTAAAACACTCCCATCATTAAAGTTTGGACTAATCACTAAGTTGTCTTTTATTTGACTAAACTGCTTTACTAATATTTTTTGACTTTTAGTTTTTTCAACTAAATTCAAAAAACTTGAATCTGATGCTAGAGTTTGAGCAACTTCTTTTAAAAATTCCCCCCAAACAATTAGGTTTTCAAGTCTTTCTGCTAAGTCTGTCAAAGACATTTCCTGTTCAGTATTTCCAAATTTTTCAGTAACTGCTGCTAGTCCTCCTGATATTAAAAGATCAGCTATAAATCCTCCTGGTATAAGGAAAGCTGCTACTGGCGACAAAACTGAAATTACACCAAGAGCTTTATTTTTAAACGACTCAAAACCTAATTCATCCTCTAGCTCAGATTTAATATGAGAAATATTTTGAAGAAAACGATGATATTATTCCAGATGATAAAATTCTAATTGATTCCATCCAAAAGCAAACTAAACGAGACACCATTCCTCGCTTAACTAAATTCAGTAGATGGAAAAGTTTTTGTCCAATAGCGATCGCTAAATGATAGGGGCTAAAAAATCAGTAATTTTTTTAGTATTTATGTACTTAGGTAGGGACTAATGATAAGTAAAAACTATCTATAGC
>JBGTNM010000521.1:0-1683 GCA_041743025.1 Microcystaceae cyanobacterium | reverse complement strand
AACTTCTTTTCCATTTTTGTTAATGACAGCATATTTACGATTCAACCTAACAATTGCTATACCTTCTTTGAAAGCTGAACAAAATCTATTTTCCCAAAATTCTGATATATGAAGACTATAACCATCATATTTAATTGGAATAACTTCCTCCCCGTTTTCATTTATGAATCCATATTTACCATAGTTTAATTCAACCATAGCCAAACCTTCACTAAAAGGAAAAGCATAACCATACTTAAGTGGAATAACTGTCCTTTTATTCGCATCACAATAGCCCCACATATCGCCTTTACGATATGGAATTAAGAGACGAGGTTGCCTTTCAAAGAACTCTGGAATTATAGCTTCCTTTTTTTCTTCCACCATTATCACTGCATTAATGGCAGGCATATCTAAAGGATTGGCATATCTCTCAATGATTTTTGCGGATAGACCTAGCTTCTTAACTGCATCATCAAAAAGTTTCATCAATTCATCTTTAAGTGCATCATATTTGGTTTTTGTTTGAGGCGAATAAATTGTTTGTGCATTTGCTTCGAGTGCATGTTCTACAAAATTTCTTATTCCAATAATAACCAATCTTAAATGTGTTAAATCACGAATCATATCCAACATTTGATTGCCTGTCGGCTTCGGTCTGTTTTCCAAATTCAACTGAGCATCAACAAAAACCTCATTAAATCTGGCGGGCATATCAACGGGCGTGGCAATATTAACATTCAATAAATCCGCCGGTAAATCAGACATCTTCTTAAAAATATTGGCTGAATTAGACAGCCGATAACCAACTGCCGTATTTTTCAAAGCCCCTAAGCCTTCTCCGTCGTCATTCAGTAGTTTTAAGACTGTATCAATATCGCCTTGAGCCTTCGGGTTATCAGCGACATAGGCTTGAAATTTTTGTGATACGTCAACGTGAGCAATCGTCGCCTTTGTTGCACACACTTGACGCAACCGAGCATAAAAAATACTGGCTAAATATCTTTCTTCAACAAAAACCGCTTGTGTCGGAAGTAAATTTGGCATCTTCATTTACCTCCAGTTAAATAAAAACAACTTCTCTATCAGGCGAATTAATTTTTCCTGCTTTTTTGCCATTAACCCAAATCGTAGCCTGTCCTGTGCTTGAATGTTCGATTACGGCTTTCCCGTTACTGTCGGTATAGTAAGATTTTGTAAATCCGCCTGAAAATAATCCTGAAAATTCCAAAGTTACTTTTGCGTCTTTTACATAACCGCCGCCTTTTCTCTGAACAATAATTATGCTTTCCGCCATATTATTTTCCTCACTTTAAATTCATTCTACTTAAAGTCTATTTGAAATCAACTCTACGAAATCCGTTGCGGCACTTTGACCCAAGCCTCTTAGAATAACCTAGTCCGACTTTTAATCAATTACTCCACTTTTCCATAATCAATTGTTCGAATTGGGAAACCGAAATAATTGTCGTGTTGACTAATTTTCGAGCTTCTTTAAAATCTTTGTCGCCGGTGATGAGATAATCGGCTTCCGCCGCTAAAGCTAATTCCAGAAACTTTGCATCTTTTTGATCTCGCGGAAAATTGATTTCGAGGTCGGCTTCAAAAGTAACTGTGAATTGCTCGAACATTTCGCGCCATCTTTGCAAAATTTCAGGTGTGAGAGCGAACTTTTTACGCGCTAAGACTTCGTTGTATTCTTCG
>JBGTNM010000520.1:0-8945 GCA_041743025.1 Microcystaceae cyanobacterium | reverse complement strand
ATTTCAAGGGATTCACAGCAATGCCCTATTTTTGTGCTGTCTTCAAAATCAATCATTGAGGGAGAGCCGATTTCCTTTTTTAGTTCTCGTTTTTTCAGCGATCGCTTTTGACCATTACCAACTATTTTTGAGCGCACCCTTTCCCCACTGACGCAAAAGCTCATGCCGATAGAAGAGGGAAACTACTGGTGGCAGGAGGAATAGCACTATCACTTTGTCCTTCTTCAGCGTTATCTTTGCCTGCGGGGGCTAGATTATCCTGTTGTTCTGGTGCTTCTTCGACAGGTTCTTCGGGATTTTTAGAACGCATTTTCGGCGCGAGAACTCCTACTAAATAACGGTTGCTAACGCTACCTTCCTGGACTTCTTCGGTTTCTCCATTCACAGGACCTAAAAGATCGCGTAAAATTAGCTGATGTAATTCTTCTCTAATATCGTAAGGAGTAGCCTCAGTAAGAATTTGTTTTGGAAGTGGCGTAACTGGAGTAGATTTTTCTGAGCTTAATAAATCCGATCTAATCTCAATTTTTTCTTCTAACAGACTGTCTTTACTCTTTTCAGATGGGCTGTAGCTAGTAGTAGTAAGGCTAAGTTGCTTCTCGGAAGTATCTTTAGATTTAGTAGATTTTTTGAAAGCTTCAAAGCATTTTAAAATATCACCTGAGATCTTTTCGGAGATACCTCCATTGATGCCCAAACATTCTTCATCACGGTCAATATCTAAGCCATCAAGTAAAACTTTGAGATATTTTTGTGGGGCATGACTTACTTCACTCCAGTCAAGAACCGCTTCACCCGATTTTAGCTCTTGATTTATCTGCTTTAAATCCAGTTCTCCAGGCAATTTTGGCGGAAGTTCAATAATCTTTTTGACCACAAGAATGTCAGCAACTCTCTACAATTACGGTCACTGTTTTAACACACGGGCTGATTGGTGTCGTGAGGGAGTTATTAGTTATATCAGGTTTTGGTAATTAAATCTGTCGCTTGCAATGGAGCTAAAGGTTTTCCTTTCATTGCTACAGAGTTAGTCAAAACCCGATAGAGTTCAATAATATTTTGTTCGGCAATGATGCCTTTAATTTTACGAGAAAAGACTAACTTCAGGAGTGATGCTGATTCTGTATGAAAAGTAGAGGCTCTATCATGAGCATAAATTAATACATTGGTATCAAAGAATATCCTGCTCTGATTCATAAATTTTTTCTCGATTAAGATATTCGTCTTTAACTCCTAATTCAAAGGTAGGAAAGGGATAATCTTCATCTGCTACTAGAGTAATGGAAATATCTACCTCCTTTTACTCGGTAACGAAGTTTCAATGGCTAGCTTTTCAAAGCCTGTAGTGGCATTTACTAAATCTCTCAAAATTAGTCTGGCTGTTTCAGGCTCGCCATTTAGAAAAAGAGATGCTGCTTCATCTAGCAGTGCTTTGGCAAATTCAGGTTCTCTTTGAACTCTGGCATTGATTGTCTCTTTAAAGTCTTTAGTTATAAACATAATTATTCTGACTTGAATTTATTTTTGATATAAAAACCGAGCAAAATCTAAAACTTCTTCTTGTCTTTGATTATCTAAATTGCGAAGAATAGCAGCGACTCGTTCTGAAATAGGTAGCCAAGTTTCTGTTTTAGCTGACCAAACAACAACAAATTGTTTAGCAGACAAAGCGCAAAGTGCTAAGGTTTCTCCGTCAGAGTTAGAGAATTCTACTTCATAGTTATTATCTTGATAACACTCAACTATTGCCCCTTGTACTCCTGCACGGAGGTTATATTCGGGTAAATCTACTAACAACTCAACAACGTCAAATAATTCTGGCTGAGTCATTTTCTTTTCCTCACGTAAAGAGTAACTAACCTTGCAGCATCGCTTTCCAGTTCAACTATCCACCCCGTTCGCACCGTCTCTATTTGTCCTAATTCAATTCCTTCTATTTCTAAATCTACCTGATATCTCTGTCCGTGTATGTCTGTTGTTTGTAAAATCGCCTCAGAATCAAGTACTTTCGACTCAATCTGCTGTAGCAGCAATTGATAATTATCTCTAGTAAAACCAAGATGACGCTGAAACATTACTGCTTTATTTGCCCCTCTAGGATTATTAGGATTAAGTGCATATTCTGTTAGCTTTCGCGGATCAATGACTATACGACTAACAACATCTCCTAACTTCATATAGATTGAGCAGTACTACTAAATCAAAGTATATCAACCTATCTACATTAATTTTAATTGTCCCTGAGTATTCTTGATTTTGGCTTTCTTGTTCTTAGACTTCCCTTTCTTCTTATCGTGTAAACCTCGTTGCTCCTCCTCTGCATATCTATCAAAATTCAATTGCAGCAAGCGGTCTAAGATTTCTCTACGGATGGGTTCGCTGATGGTGTATCGCAATCCCTGTTTGGTTTCGTGGAAGTCGTGGTTTAAGCCTTCCAAGCCCTCACCCCCAGCCCCTCTCCCAAGTTTGGGAGAAGGGAGTAGATCGTCCCAACCGTAGGCTTGTGCGACAGCGTAATCCATTTCTACATGGAGTTGGCGGAGTTTAATAATGTCTTCGCTGGTTTCTGCGGGGTCGTGGAAGCGGTTATAGGTTTTGGTCAGTCCTTCCTGGCGAGTCTGCATAATGGCTTGGCGGTGGTTGTAGTAGGATTCGCCAATGGTTTCTAGGTTAGTGGTTGATTCAGGGAAGGGGAAGGTTTCAAAGCAATCTGAAGGTGTATAACGAGTTCCTGCACCAAGAGTTGAAGAATTATGGGTTAGCCATTCAGTATGTGCCATTGCTTGTAGAAGTGCAAAAGAAGCATAGTCATCAAAATTAAAAACAACTATCATCTCCGACATAACTAATCCTTTTGGGACAAAAGCAATAGAATTGGTATTGCTTACACGGGCGCGAACTAAAACTCGATCGCGTCGGGCGATCGCTTCATAAAGTCCTGGACATCTTTCTGCAAACTGCCACCATTTTTCTCTATAAACCTTTTTCTTCACCTGATCTCTTTGCGGTTTCGCATTCTTCTCAACGATTTTTAAACAATCTGGATAATCAACAGCATAAGGTCTTCCTTTCGGTTTCTTCGGATCTTCGTGTTCTTCGTCTAAAGCCCAATCATGAAAATTAATTACCCAACGGCTAGGAGACTGATCGGAATTGAAGTTTAGGTCTTGCCCGTTGAGATAGGGAAACAACACATCTTTATTACGAGGGTCTTTTTCAATCAGTGCTTGAGCTTCTTCGGGAGTCAACACAAACCCCATTCCTAAGACAACTGAGCCTTGAAATGATTTGCTTTGATTAGCTGCCAATTGATAAGGTTTACCGATTGCTTTCCCTGGAATAGTTAAATAGGGAGAAATTCCCGTGACAGTTTTATCATCAAGCAGATATCCTCCTTGCCATTGTCCTTTTTTGATCCAAGCGTAAGCTACTTCTAAACTAGCCGAACCTTCCCACTTACGACTGGGAACACCACGATAAATTGTAGAAGCTAATTCTATAGGTTTACCCGCCATAACGGGAGGTTTAACAATTTGGTCTAACCCTACTTCTCTGGTATCTCCTTGAGCAATAGTATTAGTAGCAACTAAACCTAAATGTCCATCAGCTTGAATTAATTGATTAGCCCGTAAAAAGAAATAAGCACATAAGTCAGCACTGCCTTTTGTGCCATTAGCCAGATAGTCAACTAAATAATCTCGATAGGGAGTATCCAAAACGCCCGTAATTTTTTTACCACCCATAAACGGCGGATTAGAAACGATCGCATTGAATCCCTGAACTGTATCAGGTAGGGGCGAACCGCCGTTCGCCCTTACAGGTACATTAGCGGGAAAGAAAACTTCAGGAAATTCTAATTCCCAGTGAAAAGTAGCCAAATTCTGCGGTAATTTCTGTAAATCTGCTTCGGGGATGCTCATACCATTATTAGCAACGGTTAACATTTTTTCCCGTAAGGCTTCTCTGTCGCTTTTATTCAACCTAGAATGATAAACCGCTATCAATAAATCCGCCCTAACTTTAAGATCGTGAATCCTAGCGTTAGCCTCATTTAATAAAAAAGCTTTTTCCTGCTGGTCTTGGGGCGAATTGACAGGGCGAGACTGAATCTGTAGTCGTTGAGTAATTACCCCTTGAACTTCCTCCCAGAGAAGATCTACCCCGATATTGAGATTAGTTCCTTCTGTAGTGTCCAGATTCCAGCTTTTTAACTGTTCTAGATTCACCCCAACCAAAGAATCACCAGTTTTCAAGCAGTGATCTAAAAAGGTAAAGGGCTTATCCTTTTGCATCGTCTCCAGCCACAGCGATAACTTCGCCATTTCTACCGCCAGATGATTCTTATCTACGCCATACAAACATCTTTCGGCTACGGTGCGTTTGGCATAGATTAACCTTTCCTCCCCATCAATAGGAATCATACATTCTTCAGGACGAGAACGGGATAGCTTACCTTCAGGGGCAATGACTACCTGCCCAGGATTATGTGCTTCGGCATCTGACCAAGCCTGAACCAGTTTCTCCCCTAGATAGCGACAAGCCTGAACTAGAAACGCAGCCGAACCCATACAAAAGTCGCAGATATTTAATGCCAGTAATTCTTCTGCCGATTTAAGCTGCCATTCTTCTGCGGCTTTGCCTTCTGCTACTCCTTGGTAAACCAAAGGTTCGAGAGTATAGCGGACAATTTCCTCGGTAACATTTTTACTGGTGTAGTGAGTTCCCGTATCCCTGCGATCTGACCCTTGAGTCACATAAACACTACCTTGGGGAATGACCAAGGGTAAACCAAAGGTATCCTCCCGCAGCAAATGATAAAAAGGCAGTACGCGATCTAGCAATTCTGTATTATTCTGGCAGGCATTTAATAGCCTGTTGCGAGTCAGAGGATCTAATGTTTCTTCTTTATTGAAACTATTCTTTAAAGCAGAAAGACCTCTACCAGTCTCTTTTTTGAGATAATCAGCAAAACTATCTTCTCCTTCGGCAAATTTAGCCTCTATTTCCTCTAAAGCTAATTCTGGCTCTTTATTTTTAGTTCCTGCTAAACTCAACACCGCCTTATCCGACCTAACCGCAGTATGATCCAACAAACCTTCGTATATATGCCCGATTTGTTCCACGTCCAAACCTTTAAAAGAAAGACGACGGGGTTCAAATTTACCTCCAGGTAATTTAGTCTGTAAAATTTGTAAGGCTTCAAGCAGATGTAAAACCGTGCGGTTATCTACCTGTAACGGCTGTCCGTTCGCTCCTTCTAAAAACGGAAACCGATTAGGATCGAACAAATCTCCACCATAGGCAGGTAGCTTGAGCAAATCGTGGTCGATACCGTTATGTACCCCGCGAAATAAAGCCAGCAAACGACACCAAGCATCGTAACGACGCTCTAAAATCTCTTCACCATAACTATCTGCTTGAGTTCTCAATTCTTCTCGAATGGTCGAAACCGCATAGGATTTGTCATAAAGACTATTCCCAGCCAACAATAAACCCTTTTCCTCGGCACAAAAGAGAAACACCAACCGCATCATCACCACTAATGCAGATTCATATAAAGTCGCTTCCGAAACATCTTTAAGTAAACCCCGATCTTGGTCTAGCTTATCGATCTTTTGGACTAAAACCTCCACCGCCTTGAGAACTTGTTTCCCTAACTGATCTGTAACCTCTTTCTGGGAATCTTTGCTCTTTTGAAACAACGCCGTCAGAGTCTCTTCTGCTGCTACGGCAAAAAACCGCCTCACACTCAATAAAGAACGAAACGCCCTGAGAGTAACTTTTTCTTCTACCCAAAGATGGCTATACCAAGAAATAAAACTACTGCTTTGGGCTTGGGGTGCATAAACCAGCATCCACTGTTCCCCATTAGTAAGCAAACCCAAATTAATATTCGTCCCCCGTAAAAGCTCCAGCATCCGAGTTGCAGGGGAAGCCGTCCACCGAGATTTCTTATAGGACTTTTCTAAACCCTGGTCAAAAGGCACAATTTGAATCAGCAATTGAGGTTTTGCTGTATCTGGTTCGACCAAAACCACATCGGGACTTAAACTTTCCCCATGCTGTGCCACTTTAACCGTCAGACTAGGAGCAATCTGCTGTCGTGAGTAAAGTAGTTCCGTCGGGAGTTCCAATGTATTTTCTAATACCCAGCTAATCCAAGCACGATGAATCTCTAGATTATTCTTTTCATACTCCCACTCGTCATAAGCTATCTTGAGCGAATTAAAATGTTCTGGTTCGTGGGCATCTAACCCTTGAGGAAAAACCTTTAATAATTCTTCGATGCTTAAAAAAGCACCCTGGGCTTCTACTAAAGAAAGCCACTCAGCGTGATGACGAGGGACAGACATATTAAAAAAATTTATAAAAGAACTTTATGAGGACCGTATAAAACTGGTCTTATAGCTCTAAAGTTCCCTTATTTGTTCTTTGAACCAACATTTACGCCTAAAAATGCCGATTTAAGCGCGTTTTTTAAGATTTAATTAAGCATACTTCTGGGGAATCAAAAAGGCGATCGCCAGAGGAAAAAGACGCGAACTTAAATTGCCAAAGCGGTCTTTAATTAACTTGGTTTCCTGCTCGATTTCCTGGGGAATATCTTCTAATCTGGCTTTGAGACTATTGCGATTGCTCTCTAATTGCTGCTGTTCGGCATCATTAAATAAATCCAGCTTTAACTGGAGAGGTTTGGCAAACTCAGCCAATTCCTGTTCGATACTGCGCTGTAACTCCGTTAGAATGGCGGTAAGATCGGCAACTTCTTTATCACATCTTCTTTGCAGAGATTTTTCTAACGCTTGAGTGCGTTCTTCTGAACGTTTTTCTAGGCTATTGAGCAGAGACTCTTGATAACTATTCCACAGCTTGACCAGACTCTCTTTAGTTGAATCTTTGATCTCACCCGCGTTAGCAGCAGCCAAAGCCTCACTGATTTTCAGCACATTAAGCCGACTAAAGCGACCTTCTTTAAGTACGCCTCCTGCGGTAATCACCTCCTCATGGAGTTTTTGGCTATCATTACCCAAAATTAACAGTCTGCCATAAGCCACCACTGCGGGAAATTCCAGTATATTATTCGGGACAATTTTAGCCGTTACCCGATGGAGATTTTTCTGGCTGCCTCTAGACCACACTTCTGCCCGTAACAGGCGCAAACACATCTGTACTAAAGGATGATTGAGATGAATCAACACCAAATCTTCTCTTCCTCTAGTCAAGTCAGGATCGAAAGTTACCGCCCGAATTTCTCCTGTATGGGGGTCTGGTAATCCTTGGGTACAGTTAACCCAACTGCCTCTAAAAGCTGGTAAATGATAAATCCCTGCTCGATCGGCAACAGGCTGAAGGGGCTGCTGTTCGGCTAATTCCAAACCAATTTTAACTACAGTTTCAATATTTTGCGGTTCGAGTCTTAAAGTACTGCGAGTTTCATCTAAGTGTTCTTTGAGTTGAGCAATGCGATCGTTTATCTGACGCTCGAATTTAAACATCTTCCGTACCCCTACACCCTGTTCTTCAGCTTCTTCGGTATCTAAATTAGTCCGCTTGCCTAACATAGCTTCTTCAACTTGGGTGGCAATCACCGCGCCAACTTTACCTAAATCCTCGCGGATATTGTTTACCTTCAGGGCTGCCCGCATTAAAAATTCTAAATCCCCGTCTAGTTCTCCTGGGGCAACGCCTTGGGTACTAGCTTGAGCATAGTTTTTACCCACAAAATGATAGATTTTAACTGCCTGAGCTTTTTGTCCGTGGCGATCGATTCTGCCGTTACGCTGCTCCATCCGATTAGGATTCCAAGGGATTTCATAGTGAATTAAATTGGAGCAATAATTTTGTAAATCTAATCCTTCTGAGGCTGCATCAGTAGCCAAGAGGATACGGACTGGTGATACTTCAGGATTAGCTTGAAATGCTGCCTTTACTTGTTCCCTCTCATCAGGTTTCATACCCCCATACATGGTCATCAGACGATTATCCTTAGCAAACCCGCGATTGGCTAGAAGATCGTAAAGCCACTTTTGCGTAGCGCGATACTCGGTAAAGATAATTACCCTTTCATTTGACCACTTGCCATTAGGTCGAATTACCTCTTCAAGCCAGGCTAATAACTGCTGGGCTTTGGCATCAGGATTTCTTTCGGCGGTAACTGCCCAATCTAGCATTTGCTCTAAAAGCTGTTTTTCCTCTGTACTTAATTCAGAAAATAAACGGGAGGTAATATCTAGAACACTGCTAGCAGTATCTTCGTATATTTCATCATCGGCAAAATCTTCTTCTAAACCTGCTAGCTGACGGCGTAAAATTCCTAAATTGGACTTTTGCAGACTGGTACGAGATTTTCGGTGTTTGGACTCGATAGATTCTTGATGTTTTTCCAAAGTAGTCAAAAAAGCAGCAGGGGAGGAAAACAACCTTTTTTTCAACAGCTTCAACACAAATTCAGTTGAATAAAGCTCAACATTATCCCGTGCATTTTTACGCCTGAGTTGAGTATATTCCCCCAGCATTCGATTAACCGCTTTTTCTTCTAAGGTATAGTCAACAGCGATCGCTTCTAACTGTCGTTGCGGAAATCGGGGAGTACCATCCCATTTCGGAGGCAGTTCTCTTTTAAGACGGCGCACCATCACTACCTCTAGTTGAGAGCGATCGGGACTGACTCCCCTGGCAAACCTCTGGCAATCGAGTAATTCTAGCAGTGCAGTAAAACTTTCTGGATAACCGTTGTGGGGCGTGGCAGTCAAAAACATTTTGTGTTCAAAATGCGGGGCTAATAACCTAATAGCTGCCGTCCGTTGGGAGTCGATAGCATAGTTACCACTTCCTGATGGGGCAACGTTATGCGCATCATCTACAATCAAAAGATCGAAGCGACGGGGATAAATTGATTCTCCTTCTTTCGGTAACACCTCCCTCATCAATCTCAGAGGGCGATC
>JBGTNM010000519.1:0-2015 GCA_041743025.1 Microcystaceae cyanobacterium | reverse complement strand
CACAACCACAGTTATCTTGCCAGCGATCTACCCCATGGCTACAACTCCCAGCGGTGACGGGTTTTAGTTTTACTTCCCAAGTGGGGGGATTAATACTCAAATACTGAGCATAATTTGTTACTGTCCAACCTTTTTGGGGAAATTCTTGGGTAAAAGCATAAGCTATACATTTTTCTGTCCCATTTTTATGATGACCAAACGTTTCTCCATCAGTAGCGACACTGATTAATTGACAAGGACGGTGATCCCCTCTAATCGCTTGCCCTAATCTTCCTACTAGATGGTGTGAGGCATTGAGAACGTCGTTAAAACCCATGTCTCTAGAAATTGGCCCATCGTAGAAAAAGATATCTAGATATTTGTCTTCGTCTATAAAACAACGATAGGGACGAGTGGGATCAATTTGTCCTCCCCCTACTTTCACCCACTGGGGATCGCTGTTTTCTTCGGTGGCTATCAGTCTGCATCTTTCGGCTTGAGAAGGTGCTAAAACAATAAAACGGATGCCCTCGGCGATTAGGGCAGTTATGGTTGGGTAATCTACTGCTGTTTCTGCTAACCACATTCCCTCGGGATCGCGTCCAAATCTAGACCGGAAGTCTTCTTTACCCCATCGGATTTGTGTATGTTTATCTTTTTCTTTGGCTAGGGGTAAGATAATATGGTTATATACCTGAGCGATCGCATTTCCATGACCTAAACGTTTGCAGCTTTGGCGATCGCCCTCTATAATTTTTTGATATACTTCTATGTCATAATTTTGTAACCATGACATTAGGGTTGGGCCGATATTAAAGCTTAGATATTCAAAGTTATTAACAATATCAATAATTTCCCCTTGATCGTTTAAGATTCTCGCAAAAGCGTTAGGGCGATAGCATTCTTATTTAATACGCTCATTCCAGTTATGAAATGGATAAGCAGAAGGTTGTCTTTCTATCTTATTTATATAGTGTTTTTCTCTCGGTTGTTGATAGAAATGACCGTGTATCGTTATATACACTCCCGTAGCGGTTTTCAGCGGCTCTATCTTGTTTTGAGGAGTTACTGAGGCAGATTTAGCAGTTGAAATCATATATTTTTCCAATTCTTATTGATGATTGCATTTGAATAATAACTACAACTTCTCACTAATCCTGGTAATTAGTTGAGTCCTATATCTTTATTTAATATTTTTTTTAATTAAGCCTGTGGATTTAGCTATAAAAGTAATACGTCAATAGCCTATATTAATTTAATTTTCTTATATGTTGGTATTAATTTCTCTACTTTTAAGCTTTTTTTAAGATTGTCAAAGGTAAGTGGAAGAGAAGTTCAAAGCTATTGCCTTTCCTCTCCTTTGTCGCTATTTTCCTTGACTGAGACGAAGATGATTTTTAATTTGTTGTTTACGCTGACTAGAATCAAAAGATAATTGATCGTAATCGTTGCTACTACGGGCTAGATGATCCATAATTGCTCTTTTACGACTACTAGGACTCGGTGGAGTTGAAGTTGGGGTAACAGGTATATCTAAAGTCACGGGTGGGGGTGGTGCTTGATTAGTTTGACGAGGCTTTCTAGAAAAGTTGAGATTACTAGAAGTAATAGCCAAATGATTCATGATATTTTTTTTGCGATCGCTAGCTGCCATAATTAACCAGAATACTGTTTAGGAGAGATGTTTTGTGACTTTAATTGCCTATACCAGATTATAACCAAATCTTTATTTTAAACAAGCTACTTTGTGAAAGTCTAATTATTTCTCGTATTCTAGAGATTGATTTACCAAGAAAAAATTTAGATGATCAACAAAAATACCATTCTTTTGATGATGTTATTGTTTATCCCTGTTTCTATAGCTGCTGAGCTTTTAGAATGGGGACCAGTAGTAGTTTTTGTTACTGCGGGTTTAGCAATTATCCCTTTAGCAGCTTTTATGGGAGAAGCTACCGAAGAAATAGCTGTGGTAGTGGGGCCAAACCTCGGAGGACTTTTAAACGCTACTTTTGGCAATGCTACAGAATTAATTATTG
>JBGTNM010000518.1:0-2113 GCA_041743025.1 Microcystaceae cyanobacterium | reverse complement strand
ATCATCATAGCAAAAACAAAGAATAAACTTCATGATTTAAATACAAGGATTCATAAGAATGTTGATTTAGGAAAATTCAAGTTAGAAATAAGTAAGCAAAAGGCGGTAGCAGACTATTACAATGCTATGCCAAGTTTACTTCAACCTCTTCAACCCTTTATAGAAAGGTTGATTGAACAGTTGAGAAGTCATTATCTCTCTCGAACCCAAGAGGGGAGGGAGCCAAATAAGATAGATATAGGTTTTATTCTCGAATTAATTAGACTTGCTTCAGATGCCGATTTTATCCTTTTAATGAGTGGTGAAGATAGTCAAGACATCTGGAGGCCGAAGTCACAAAGCACTTTGAGTGAAGGAAATGATGAGTTTGATTATGCAGATCTTATCAAAACTAAGATTCTACCTAATATTTCAAGTGAGTTTATCTTTACGGTAGACCATCGTGGAATATATAGAATGTTCCATGATGAGAAGAAATCAGTCTCTAAAGCTTTCATCTTAATACCATTAGATTCACCTGATGATGGTGATTTTGTTGTCGTATGTGGATTGCCCAAGGACTCTAGTTATCTCAATGACGCTTTTGCCAGAATTATTAGTAGCTTTTATAGAGCTACTATTATGTTTGATTCTCAGCCATCCAGGGTCGAAGCAACCATTTTAGATGATCTTAAGCAGGACTATGGGTTTTTGCCAATCTCTTTTTACAATAGAAGACTAGAACTTTTCTGCGAGCGCTTGTCGCAAATAGTTATACACTTTGAGCCAATTTTTGATATGAGGAAAGTTACGATTACTGGATGGGAAGCACTAGCCAGAGATCCAGAAAGTTTGACGGCACCTGTTGACTTGTTTAATGCTGCGGAGCTGTGGGGACGTAAGTTTATTATTCAGTTAGATCTTGAACTCTTAAAGCTAGCAGCTCAAAGCTACCGCAATGCAAGTTCTAATGCTAAAAGAAACAGGCCCGATGATCTAAATCCTTTGTCAGTCAATGTCTATCCAGAGTCCTTAATGAGAACAGTATATTTTGAAACTGTTCGCCAAATTACAACACCAGATGAAAACGGCTATATACTGCTTCCATCCGATAGTCTAATTTTGGAAATATCTGAAAAAGCAGACTTGCCAGCTTATAACGATGGAACTCGTCTCAGTTCTCCCTTAACTGCTTTCAAGGAAAGACTAGTACAGTATACCCAGGAGTTAGAGGTCAAATTTGGAATTGATGATTTCGGTGTCGGTTACGCTTCAGTCTCTCGACTGGCAGGGCTTAAACCACCATACGTCAAAATTGATCGAGAAATTTTGCACCAAAAACAGGCTGATATTATTATTCGTTTTGTTCGCGAAATAGTTGCTAGTTCTAGCGAGCTCCATTTAACAAAGGTTATTTTAGAAGGCTTAGATGAATATTCACCCATCACCTTACGTCAGCTAAAACAGCTAGGTGTCAATTATGTTCAAGGATACATAATCGGTGAGGCAAAATCTGAAATATATCGATTAACCTCAGAAAAATATGAGTCGTTAAAGAGCTTAATATATGACGATTTAGCTTAGGATTATTTTGGGATAAAGTAAAATCTTGGGAAGGTAAAAATTTTTCTCCTAGATTAGGCTGGTGAAATGCACGGTCGCAAATAGATAAAACCGAGTCTGGTTTGACTCCTTAAACCTAAAGTGTGATCTAAACCGTTGGTATTTCTTCAATAAGATACATAGACACCTATTGAACCTGTGCCCTGAGCACCGCATGTGTAGCCTCATTCGCTGCAAACAAATGCTCCACACGTAATGACGCTAGGGTAATATCTTGAGGAGTCCCAAACGTTGTAAACATGCTAAAAAAAGCCAGTTCCCCATACTCAGTGGCGTAGCGCGTTGTCAACACAGGAGCCGTAGGGCGTGACCAGTTTGTATGCAAGTTTTCTGTGCCCAGACGACGGTGCAGCATAACTTCAAAAGCGTCTATCTTGGGCGTTCGCGCAGGCTGCCCAGATGCCTCGTGCCGCAGGAGCGCCAGCAGTGTGGGGCCGACCTCCTCCAGGTTAACGATCGGTTTGGCAAACCCCTCGGGGTGAGCCAGCAGATCGAGAAAATTGATTGGCAC
>JBGTNM010000517.1:0-8509 GCA_041743025.1 Microcystaceae cyanobacterium | reverse complement strand
CCCATCCGATTCCCCCAAATTTCCTTTCCTTCTGTCAATATTAGCCGACGTAGAGTCATTCAGTTAGCCGGATGGACGGGGGCAAGTGTTGGCGCGACAGCATTGGCTAAATTTGCGCCGGAATTGGTTTCATCGTTTTTTGGAAAATCTCTCATAAACCTTCCAAACGTTAACACTGAAGTTAAATTAGGTGATTCTAAATTTGCCTTTGAAGTCTTGACTGTCAATGCTAGAGGAGAAGGAATCAAGCGAGAACGCAAGCAAGCCGAATATTTTACTGAAGATTTAGGTAATGGCGTAACCTTAGAGATGGTTTCTATCCCTGGTGGCACATTTATGATGGGTTCGCTACCTACTGAACAGGAAAGTGAAGATAATGAAAGACCACAGCATCAAGTTACTGTGCCACCCTTTTTTATGGGGAAATTCCTGGTAACACAGTTGCAGTGGAAAGCAGTTGCCTCCCTCCCCAAAATTGAGTGAGAACTCAGTGCCAACCCCTCTAACTTTAAAGGCGATGATTTACCTGTTGAAAGCATCTCTTGGTTCGAGGCAGTGGAATTTTGCAAGAGACTATCTAAACTCGCAGATAAAGAATACCGCCTCCCCTCAGAAGCTGAATGGGAATACGCCTGTCGTGCCGGGACAACCACGCCTTTTCACTTTGGGGAAACCATTACAACCGAGTTAGTTAACTATGACGGCAACTATACCTATGCTAACGCGCCTAAAGGCATTTTTCGAGAAAAAACTACCTCAGTTGGTCAATTTCCGGCGAATGCCTTTGGTTTGTATGATATGCACGGGAATCTCTGGGAGTGGTGCGAGGATACTTGGCACAGTAACTATGAGGGAGCGCCAAACGATGGCAGTCCTTGGATTGATAATGATAATAATTCTCGGCTGCTGCGCGGGGGTTCTTGGAGCTACAATCCTAGGTACTGTCGCTGTGCCAATCGTCTTAGGCTCGAGCCGGACTACAGGAACAAAGACATCGGTTTTCGAGTTGTTTGTGTTGCGAGGACTTAATAACCCTTTACTCTTTTACCCTTTTATCCTTTATGAGCGAGCGCTTCGCTAGCGCTAAAAATTTTTTTTTCAACCCTGTAGAGACGTTGCCTGCAACGTCTCTACGTTAATAGATTAACTAAACTTAAAAACTTCAGTGCCTCTACTCAAAATCGTTATGACTATGATATAGTTGTTAGAGTAATCTGAGTATAGCGGATAGGGTAAACAACCGCTTTAAAAACCCAAGTAGCCTAATGGCATACGCTGTACCTTGACAATTGAATCTATGGGGTTCTACTTCATCGTTCTAGTTTCTTCCTGGAAGTAGGTAAAAGATTCACGGGAACTAGGCAAATCGGCATTTGGGGCGATCATCTCCAATTTCAAACAAATTTTGAAGTAATTCAACTAGGGTAGGGCATACCCGAAGTAACGCTTGGGGAAAGAACCACCTCTGGGTTAAGAACTGCAAGGTGCTTAATTTAAGTGGACTTGATGAACCAAGAATCTCACGACTTTAGCGTAGCGGAGTTGTGGGAGTGTCAAAGAACTTAAATATTTAATCCCTTAAAGATTAGCAGATTTCAGGAGACCAAACATCATGACGACCGAAGGATGCTTGCGCGTGGGACAGCCCGCGCCTGACTTCACAGCGACAGCCGTAGTCGATCAAGAATTCAAGCCGGTTAAACTTTCTAGCTATCGTGGCAAGTATGTTGTCCTGTTCTTCTATCCCTTGGACTTCACTTTTGTTTGCCCCACTGAAATCATCGCCTTCAGCGATCGCTACACCGAATTTAGCGCCATCAACACCGAAGTTCTCGGCGTGTCTGTTGATAGCGAATTCTCTCATCTAGCTTGGATTCAAAGCGATCGCAAGGAAGGAGGCGTTGGCGATGTCGCCTACCCGCTCGTTTCCGATCTCAAGAAAGAAATTAGCACCGCCTACAACGTGCTAGATCCTGACGCAGGTGTTGCCCTACGCGGACTTTTTCTGATTGACAAGGAAGGAGTCATCCAACACGCCACCATCAATAACCTGTCATTCGGACGTAGCGTCGATGAAACCTTGCGGACGCTCAAAGCCATTCAATATGTCCAAACCCACCCCGATGAAGTATGTCCGGCGGGATGGCAAGAAGGCGACAAAACTATGAGTCCCGATCCTGTCAGGTCGAGAGTTTACTTCGCTTCTGTCTAAATTGCAAACCGGACATTGAAATTTATTAGCCTCAACCGAAGCAGACACAAACACTTATATTGGTTGAGGCTCTCAAATAATAATTTATTACTAAAAACCATGCTAACTTCGACAGATTTTAGAGGGTTATTTAACCAGCGTTTTTTCCATAATTTCTTACCCATTCCGGCAACCAACTTATTAACTTTGGGTGGCTTGCCGCCTGATTTTATATTACCGGATATTACCAATCACCGCACCGTTAAATTATCCGATTACCGCGATAAACAGCCCGCTATCCTTGCCTTTACACGAATTTTTACTGAAAAACAATACTGTCCTCTCTGTTACCCTCATATCATCGATCTCAACAATAACTATGAAAAATTTGTTGAGCAAGGAGTCGAAATATTAATGATTGCTAGTACCGACAATCGGCAAAGCGAAATTGTGGCAAGAGATTTGGGATTAAAAATGCCTCTACTGAGCAATCCTGACTGTCAGGTATTTCGAGCGTACCACACAGGACAAGCTTTAGGAGCGCCTCTGCCTGCTCAATTTGTTTTGGATAAAACGGGAAATATTCGCTTTAAACATTTATTTTCTTTTCTTAATCCTAATGCTAGTGTAGAGAAGTTGCTAGCCGTCGTATCGCGCTGATAAGCTAAAAGTTATTCAGATGATATTACGATATTAGTATGGCGCTACTTGTAATTCCCCAATTAGATTAAAAACCAAAAATCTAAATAAAATGTAAAAATTTTGCCTCTTGCTACCTGTTCAGGGATTAGTCAGTTTACAATAACAATAGAAACGCTATAATAGCCTGTTGCTGTCTGTACAGTTAGCAATAACTACATTATTTAGAGATTAGTTTAAAATGTCTTCAGAAGAAATTCGCGCCACACGACTAGAAAAAGTTGAACAATTAAAACAATTAGGCTTAAATCCTTATGCTTATCACTGGGAATCAACCCATCATGCTGACGATTTACACGAAAAATATGATAGCTTAGAAAATGGAGAAGAAGTTGATGTAGAAGTCACTATTGCTGGACGAATTTTGGCGCGTCGGGTTTTTGGAAAATTAGCATTTTTCGGCTTGCAAGACGAAACTGGAACGATTCAGCTTTACCTCGATAAAAACCGTATACAAGCAAACATGGGCGATCTTCCTAATGCCTTTGAAAACCTTAAGAAATTAACCGACACAGGGGATATTTTAGGCGTTAAAGGAACGATTAAAAAAACTGAGAAAGGTGAGCTTTCCGTTAATGTTCAAGAATATACTATTCTGACAAAATCACTCTTACCTCTACCCGATAAATGGCACGGACTAGCAGATATTGAAAAACGCTATCGCCAACGCTACATTGACTTAATTGTTAACACGCAGGTTCGCCAAACATTTCGTCGCCGCGCTCAAATTACTGCTTCGATTCGACGCTATTTAGACAGTCAAGGGTTTATTGAAATCGAAACGCCTGTTTTGCAAAGTGAAGCAGGGGGAGCAGAAGCGCGTCCTTTTATTACTTATCACAATACTTTGGAGATGGATTTATTTCTCCGTATTGCGACAGAACTACATCTGAAACGGTTAATTGTTGGGGGATTTGAAAAAGTTTTTGAATTGGGGCGAATTTTCCGTAATGAAGGGGTTTCGACGAAACACAATCCTGAATTTACGACGATAGAAATCTACCAAGCCTACGCAGATTATTTTGACATGATGGTGTTGACAGAAAATATTATCAATACTGCGGCAAATGAAGTATTAGGAAGCTTACAAGTTACTTATCAAGGACAGGAAATCGATTTATCATTGCCTTGGCAGCGCGTGACTATGCACGATATTGTTAAGGAAAAAACAGGACTAGATTTTAGTCAGTTTGAATTGATTGAAGTAGCTAAGACTGCGGCAAAAGAAGCAGGCATAGAAGTACCAGAAGATTGTGATTCGATTGGTAAATTGCTCAACGAAGCGTTTGAACAAAAAGTTGAAGAAATCCTCATTCAACCAACCTTTGTTCTTGACTATCCGGTTGAAATTTCACCCCTTGCTAAACCCCATCGTTCTAAACCTGGGTTAGTTGAGCGCTTTGAATTATTCATTGTCGGCAGGGAAACCGCTAACAGTTTTTCTGAATTAACCGATCCTATCGAACAGCGAGAAAGATTAGAAGCACAAGCTGCTAGAAAAGAGGCTGGAGATCTTGAAGCACATAGCGTAGATGAAGATTTTTTAGCCGCTTTAGAATACGGAATGCCGCCAACTGGAGGATTAGGAATCGGCATCGATCGCTTGGTTATGCTGTTAACAGATTCAGCGAGTATTCGCGATGTTATTGCTTTTCCACTGCTTAAGAGTCAGAGTGCGGTAATTAAATCTTTTGATTACGATACGCAAAAAAAAATTCTACGAGTTGAATTCACCAATGGCAGTATCTATCAATATTTAGATGTTCCTGAAGCCATTTACCAGGAATTAGAAAGTTCACCCTCTAAAGGTCAATATTTTAATACGAATATCCGCGATAAATATGGCTTTGATCGCGAGGTTTAATAGCGTAATGAATCAGTTAAATATTCCGGTGAAGAAAAGCTGTGCGATCGCGTTTATCCTATGGTGTTTATGGGGGCAAATCGTTAACAATACCTACCTTCAAATTCCTTTTATCCCTAATTTTTTTAAACAACTAGCCTCTTATTTAGGAACAGGAACTTACTGGCAAATGTTTTCGATAGCAGATCGCTATAATTGGCGAATGGAATGGGTAGCAATTCATCAAAACCAAGACTCAAGCTTACTGCCAATTCCCTATCAAAAAAAAGATGGCTTTTTACAAGATAATTTTGTTGATTTTAGAGAAGGAAAGCTTAATCAAACGCTCTTTAGTCATGATTCTGCTCGCCGTTATTATACTGATTATATCTGCCGTGTCTATCAGGATGAGCAAAATCCTATCTCAGGGATAAGAGTCGATTTGTATTGGCAAAAAATCATCCCTCCCAATCAAGCTAAAATTCGGGGAGAGTATTTAACAGCAGAATTTAGCGATCGCGGAAAACTAGGTTACTACAAATGCCGATAATACTGCAACGAATCTATCGTAAGATTGACGACTTTTGGTTTCGCAAGGAATCGACAATAAGTCTTGATACTTTTCGGCTAGTCTTTGGCTGCTTTTTAACGCTCATCATGCTATTAAGCTTTTTAAATTGGCAGCGATTTTACGGAACAGATAGTATCTTGCCTTATGATTATTTCGTAGAATCTAGGGGAGGGTTTTTAAAAGCTGCTTTTAAATCAATTTTTGCTTGGTCAGATGCAGCTTGGTTTGTCTGGGGAGTTTATGGCGTTGGATTACTAGCGGCAATTACCTTTACTTTAGGGTTTAAAACCAAAGTTTCAACGATTGTACTCTATTTAGTTTGGTTTTCTATGTGCAACCGAAACAATATTATTATTGATGGCAAAGATGCTGTTATTAAAATGCTTTTATTTTATAGTTGTTTTGCACCATTAGGGACAAGTTTGTCACTTGACTGTTTTTTTAAAAAGCATAATTGGGATTTATTGTCTTTTGAAAGAAAATCTGTCTGGAGTTTGCGTTTGATGCAGATTTCAATCGCTTTAATTTATCCGTTTACAGCTTTAGATAAACTGAGAAATGATGCAGCTTGGGTAGACGGTAGCGTTATCTATTATGTAACCCTGTATGATGGCTGGTTTAGATTTACAGATATCAACTTCCTGCACAATCACCTCTTGAGTATTGTGGCAACTTATGGAACCTTACTAACTGAATTTTTGTTTCCGATTTTAGTTTGGTTCAAGCAAACTAGAGCGATTGCTTTAGTTGCTGTCACGCTGCTTCACCTATCTATTGCAATATTGATGAATCAATATATTTTACAATTTAGCCTTGTCATGTTAATTTCATTTATTTTGTTTATTGAACCAGCAACTTTTAGAAAGTTTTTTATAAAAGTCCAAATCAGAAGTGTTGAATCACAAAAAACAGAGATAAAAAATGCCCCTAATTCGGTAAGATAGAAGATGCTTTTCTGGCGGCATCCAACCATCCTTAATTGCCAGGATTCAGGATAATCTTCGCCAACCGCTTAGGGTAGTTGACATTTGGCACAAACGTAGGGGCGAATTGCGTTCGCCCTTTCTATGCGATCGCACTTTCTCATGGATGTGTAGTAGACATTGAGGAAATTGGTACAAAAGAGTACCTTACATTAGCCTTACAACGTCTTAAGATATTCCACCAACGCCCAACGCTCATTTTCGCTCAATTGGGGGCCGACTACACCGGCACCTTTTCCCTCACCTCGAAATTCGTGACCGAGATTGGAATTACCCGCCTTCGTGGAGTCTAATAAAAAGCCACCAGGGATTTTATCGGTTTTAAACCCGACGAATTGAGGCTCGAATTCTTTGCTGCCGAGATAAAATTTAGGAGTGCGATCGCTTGCCGGAACGAGCATTTCATAGAGGTTGGGAACCGAACCGTTATGCAGAAAAGGTGCAGTTGCCCAAATCCCATCCAAGGGACGTGCTTTGTAAGCGAGGGTAGCTCTCGCCAGATTGGGACGATGACCATTGTAAGCTTCTCGCTGTTCGGCAGTTAATTGCAGTTCGTCGTACTTTTTCTCGACGGTTTTTTCCACTACAAAAGGTAACGCAGTCCCCGCCGACACGATGCCATCGTTCTCAAACTTTTTGGGTTCGAGGTATTTTCGCGCTAAATCGCCTAGATTGACGGTTCGTTGGTACCAGTTTACAGCAGCTTGTGGATCAGTACCGATCGCGTAGAGATTTTTCATCGTCACTTTTAAATACTCTCGCGTTTGATCATCCCCTAGTGTCGTCCAGTATCGCTCGTCTTTGAAGGCTTCTGTATTCATCGGTGGCAGATGACAGCTTTGGCAGTATTGTGCGTAGAGTCTTTTGCCTTTGGTGGCTAAATCGCGATCAATGGTTCCTAAAATCTCCTCTGGCCATTTAGGAGCCGTTAATCCAGTAAAAATAGAAGATCCAGCCAGTAAACTTTCTATTTGATAAATATTTTCGACGTTAACGTTGGATTCAAACACGTCAGGAGAGTCGGCATCCAAGTTTGCTCTAGCGAATACTCCCATTGCTTCCCCTGCATTGCGCGTCATCGGTTGCATGACTGAACCATTGTACTGTACCCAGTCAAACCAAGGAGCAGACCAAAGATGCGGGAAGTTGACAGGAGCATTCACTTCTCGTAAATTGTCTGGATTAATCTCGCTGCCAAAGACAAAATTGCCAATCCGGGTTAAGGCATCGAGACGAGAAAAGCCTTCGGTGGTAGTGTAGAGGCTATTAACTTGCGATCTTACCTTGCTCGCTTGAGCAATCAGCGATTTAAGCTGCTGTTTGAGGCCATCGCGCTCTAGTGAGGTGCTATTCTCTCCCAGTACCCTATCAGCAAATCGCTGGAAACGCCAAGGCAAGCAATTGGTCAGAAACAAGGAAAATGCCACTGATTTTTTGAATTTATCGAGTTCTACCATACTGGGGCCGCCTTCGATGCGAATACCTTTGCCGCGATAGTTGACTTGACCGGTATGACAGGCAGCACAAGTAAACCCAATCACCTTATTCGTTTGGTGGGTGAGAGGATCTAAATAATTTTCGGTTGTGGCAAAACCGACGGGAAGTGCGTCGGGATTGTACTGGTTTTTTTCATCAGGAAGAAAGCCAAAGCCAGCTAAAAACTCTAGGTCAGTTAAAGGATGCTCTGGACGAAATAAAGTGATTTTCGGCTGTTCTAGCGAAGTAAACCATTTATAAGGAATGACTGCCTCAAAACTGGAACCTTGACTAATATGATACCACCACTGCCATTGCTCTGGTGTCCAATTTTGTTCTGTCCAGACAACTTCGACGGGTTCGTTGGGAGGAACTTCGATTTGTCTCCAAAGGAATAAATTTGCTACCGGAATTATCAGTAAGACAATTCCCAATACAGTCGCTATTATCCCTGCTAGAATTGCCAAAATTTCTTTCACGCGCTTGCCTCCTGTTGGGTTTGTCAATTGATTAGGACTTAAGAACCAAGGCCCAAGAAACCTAAGTTAAGAAATCTGGTTTCTGCGTAAGTCCTGTGGATCTTTAAGCTGTCAAATGTCTAGAATGGCACTTTGAGGCAAGGGAACAAGAAAACATATTACCGAATATGCTGTATCAAATGTACAACAGCTTCATCTCAAATGCAAGAGAAATGTTCGGAATTAGCTGCCCAAAGCAGGGAAATACTGCTGTATTGCTTGAATATT
>JBGTNM010000516.1:0-52032 GCA_041743025.1 Microcystaceae cyanobacterium | reverse complement strand
AGGAAATAATAAGTCGATGTCATAGTCGCTGCGACTTAAAGCGATCACCAGATGATCTGTGTTTAGGTCTTCTCCTTGAGCGATCGCTTGGGAAGTCAGTTGGATTTTCTCAATCTGTCCTTCATCGAGTCCCAGTTTTTGGGTCATTAACTCGGCGATCGCCGGCCAATTTTCTTCGGTAATTGGCTCGCCGGGTGTGAGGTATTTTTTCGGCGTGAACGGTTTGAGGAAACGGGAAAGAGAATTGCCGATTTGAGTGACGGCTTGGGCTAGTGCCTTCTGAATTTGCCCAACAGAGAGCTTCAAGAGTTTTTTGAGTCCTTCGATGCTCCACCATTGGGGCTGTCCGTCGAGGAGAGAGCGGAGTTCGTCGGACAAAGCCCAGTAGCGGCGTGATAAATCAATCGCTTCGGTGGCGGAGGTGTACCACCAGCCGAGACAGGCGATCATTTCTTTAAAGAGCTTGTTTCCTTGGCGAGTCCCCTGTTCCGCCTGAAGGTGCTGCCGCTCTAAGTCGAAGCTAAGTCCGCATCGCAGGAAAGTTAGGGTGGATTCTTTGATCTGAGTGAAATAACACTCCGAATCGCAGGCGATCTCAGGATTTTCTAGAGAAAGGCTATTAGAGGTAAAGTTTGCTATACTGTTCATAACAAAAAAAATTATTTGCGTTAAAGACCGAGCAACTTAGTTGGTTGCTTGTCTTTTTTTTCTGGGTATGGCTCTAATAATAAGTAACATTGAATCAAAAATCAAGCAACATTAAAATCTTCGGTCAGGTCAAAGTGCGGCGGCGCGATAGTTTGAGAGAAAGTTCGCGAAATTTTGGTTCAGTTAGAAATAAGTCCTTTAGTTTGCCTTGAAAGCTGCCAAGCTCAATCCCACGCGCTTCTAAATCTTCTGGATTCAATTGATCGACCATAATTCCATGATAGGATTCACGATCTTCGTCGATAGATGTCCAGCGCACTAACTGCCGGACACTTGTTGCTTCTTTGTCTTTGGTTGATTTTGGAGCATCCTGTCCAATATGGACTTTACTCACCCCATCAAAGAATTGTTGGTAAATTTGCCGTAGGTGCGCTTTGAGTTCCTCAACTTGCATTAAGGGCGGCAGGATTTTAAAGACGCGCAGGGACATCAAGCGCTCTATTACTTCTGCCGTTTTCTGCTTCGGATCGAGAAGAGCGATTGAACACAGGGGCGGGCGATAGATTTCTGTTCCATCAAAGCGTTCTAACAATCCTGATGCTCCCAAGTTCAACTTATTGTTGATCTGATCGAGGACGTGCCAGCCATCAAGATCAACATTTCGCTTGCGCGGGGATGGTTGCGGTTGAACGTAACACAGAAAAAAGTGAAAAGGAAGTTCGCTGTAGAATCCGGCCGTCGGGCGGCCTTCAAAGTTAGCTTTGATAAGAGCAGTGAGTGCGCTGTAGTAGTTATTGACTCCATGAAAATCAAATTCGCGGGAGTTTTGCTTTTCAAAATCTCTAGCTTCTTCAGCTTCCGGCAAGATATCGGCTAGCCGACTGAAAGCACCGCCCAGATTCTCTAAATATTCTGTATCGGGATTGCAATAAAGCAGTTTAATAGGAACCATTTTTACCTGGTAATAGCCAACAGAACGCCCAGGCTTGAATTAAGTTCTTGGTCAGTACATTTGTTCATAAAGCAGGCATTGGCTTCACGTTAACGTCATAGGAAATGGCAATATTTCTAGAGATTAACAGATAAATAAATTAGTTGCCAAGATAGAACTGAGCGTATTTAATTCAATAAGTAATTTTGTGGCGATTGATATTCATTAATGATCGATAATTTTGTCGAGCCTTTAGATCCGGTAAGCTTCTGTCAAAAATGGGTTCCCCGGCTGACAAATCTCACGCCCGATCGCAGAGGATATCGCGTCGCCAGTTGCGAACTTTTAAGCTATATTACAGGTAAATCTCTAGGAAGCGTTCAAAATTGGTTTGATGCTAAATTATCAAGTAGCCGCCGCCAACCAGAATTAATTGTCGAGCGTTACCTCCGTTTAGTTGATTTGATCTGGGAAATTGAAAGCTTGTTTCCTGCCGCTTCTTATTACGCGAAAGCCAAGCAATATCTGCAAAAATTACCCTCTGTCCGCAAGCCAAAAATATAGATCAAAAATGAATATTTTAAAGATCCTGCGTGAAGGGATCGTTATAACTGTGTTGATGGCAATGATAGGAATGTCTGCCTCAGCGCAGGCACAATTCCTGCTCAAGTCGGTTTTTATCGAAGGCAGTACAGCCTTAACACCATCTGACTTCGCTTCTACCATCGCGCCCTATCTCAATCGAGAAGTGAACTATGAAGACCTACTTGAACTGGCAGAAAAACTAACTCAGATTTACCAACAAGCCGGATACAGCACCTCGCGGGTCATCTTACCCGAACAGTCGCTTGAAACAGGCAAAGTCACCTACGAAGCCATTGAGGGGCGTTTAGGAGAACTGGAAATTGACGGACTGACCCACTTGCAAGACAGCTACATAAGAGATCGCCTCGAAGCAGTCGCCGAGCCGCCTTTATCGCTGCCCAAGTTGCAGGAGGCGCTCGCGCTGCTCCAACAGAGTCCTCTAATTGAATCGATTGACGCGAATTTTAACCCTGGCATCATCGTTGCTGGGGAAAGTTCGTTAAGGGTTATAGTAGTTGAAGCTCCCCGATGGCAGTTGGGCATCCGAGGCGATAATTACGAAAACCCTCAATTTGGCGACTTTGGTGTGACCTTCAGTGCCAGCAACCAGAACCTAGTGGGATGGGGCGATCGCTTAGACTTTGACTATAAAATTCTGGAGGGACTCAACAAGCTATTCGCTCGCTACAGCGTCCCTCTTAACTCCCAAGACGGGACACTACAAGTCTACTATCGCGATGATGACTCGCGGCTCGTCGAAGAGCCTCTAGAAGACATTGGATTAGTGGTCGAAAGCTCGACGGTCTCTTTCGGCTTTACCCAACCTCTCCTCAGAACGCCCAATGAAGAATTCAACCTGGGAATTAGTCTGGACTTGCGCCAATCAGAAGCCTTTATTTTTGAAACCATACCTTTCCCTCTCTACAACGGCTCCAACCGCCTCAATCTGTCGGTGCTGCGGCTAACCCAAACCTACCTCTCCCGTTCCCCCGACACCTCTTTGGGCGCGTTCTCACAATTGAGCATCGGCTTGGGAGTTTTCGATTCATCGCCACCAGGGGAATTCATCAACACCGAATTCTTCTCCTGGCAGGGGCAATTACAATACGCTAGCAAATTGGGAGAAGAGTGGATATTCGTCGCACGGCTGTTAGGGCAAATAACGCCCGATTCGCTGCCGGCAATCGAACAGTTCCCTATCGGCGGGGTGGGCAGTGTTAGAGGCTACCGCCAAAACATCCGCGCCGGGGACTACGGGTTAAACCTATCACTCGAAACGCCCGTCACCCTCTTGAGCCGCCCTGAGTGGGGAACTGTGAGCCTCACGCCCTTCTTTGACTATGGCGTGGTCTGGAATAACGAACTGCCAACGGTGTACCCCAATAGCCTAGCTAGCTTGGGAGTATCGCTTGAATGGAACTTAACGCCCAGCTTGTTATTGCGCCTCGACTACGGCGTTCCTTTGGTTGACGTTCCCGTCCTCAATGACAGTTCGCTTACTGATGCCGGAGTCAATTTTCTCGTTCAATTTGGCACGAGATTCTAGCCACAAGAGGGAATTGAGTCAGGAGGGACTGCCCCCGCACTCCCCACCAGCCGCCAGCCTGTTTCGGTTTTCTCCAAGCTTGTGGCCAGGCGCTTGCCGGGGGGAAGGCGGATATACTGCGGCTGTGGCACACGGGTTCCTGGTAGCGAAAGCTCATAAGGGCTGATCGTCTGATCAGGCAATCCTCCCGGCCCGGAGATTGTCAGGCGAGCTAAGTTGCTGCGATCGCCGTTAAAACAACTATTAGCCAGTAAAGATGGGTCGGTAAATTGCAGGGTAGATAGGGTCAGATCGCGGAGATCTAAAATTTCGGCATCGATAGTTACTTCGCCGTCAATGCCCAGTTGAGAAGAAGCGGAAATCAGACTGTCGGGGGAGATGAGGGCGACGCGGGAATTGATATCGATGTCGCCCCCCATGCCAGCGAAGGCCTGAGCCGTGAGGGAAGACTGGTCGAGGACGAGCAAGCGATCGCTGTTGAGATCGATATTGCCGCCATTACCCAATCCCCCAGCCGTGGCAGAAATTTGTCCGTTTAACAATTGAATATTTGACGAGTCGAAAAATAGATTTCCGCCATGACCGGATTCAGTAGCGGCAATGATAGCACTATCTTCCAAAAAAAGAGTATTAGCATTTATCCTAATATTTCCTCCTGTCCCCAATACCCCGACTCCAGCAGTAATTTTCGCACCACCGAGTAAATTAATTTCGTTAGCATTAATAAAAATATTTCCTCCTTGCCCCGTCCTAGTAGAAGCTGAAACTTCTGATTGTCGCATCTCTAGCTTATTGACGTTCAAAATCAGATTTCCTGCATCTCCTACTCCATCATTTCTAGCACTGATAAAAGCGCTATTAGAGATAGTTAAAGAAGGCGTGTTGATCGTGACACTCCCAGAATTGCCCAAAGGAAGAGCAGGAAGCTGCCAAATAGCCCGAAATGCGGGATCAGAAATGCTAATCAAAGAACCAATAGCCGAAGCATTAATAGAATTGGGTATTTTTCCTGAAATTTCTATAGATTCAGACGCATTAATAGCGAGATTCCCAGCATTCCCAAAAGCTAAAGAAGAAGTATCAACGCGCCCGCCATCTCTTAAGATTAAACGTTTTGTATCAATGATTAAATTTCCCCCATTACCCGTGCGGTAAGTCGTTGTTGAAAGAGCCGAAGGAAGAAAGAATTCTTCTACTCCTCCAGTAATTTCAATTGTTTCTTTAATCTTCAAATGAAGCGTTCCTGCATTGTTAGTTCCCAGATTAGAGACTGCTATAGCTCCACCATTATTCACCAGCAGATTCCGAGCATTAATAGAAGTTATACCAGAAGAGCCTGCCCCTCCTGTTGTATTAACAATACCGCTATAAATCAAAGGATCAGAAGGAGAAAAACCTAATACATTAACCGATTCATTCACATCAATCATAATATTACCGCCAATTGCTTGATTAAAGGCTCGAATGCCAATAATTCCACCTTCAGAAACCGTTAAATTATTAGCAGAAATAAAAATACTACCCGATTCACCGCTAATGACTCTTTCAGTAGTAATATTACTTCTCCCTACCCTAAAAGGTTCTGTGGGAGTAAATGTATAGCCGACTATATTGACATTTCCAGTAGCCTTTACAAAAATATTACTAGCCGGCAAATTGCTAACATTTCTGGAAAGGACAAATCCGCCATTAAAAATATTAATATCTTTGCCAGAAAGGCTAATATTACCCTTGGGGCTATCAAAAATATGTATTAACGAAAAATCGCCAATATTAATATCGCTAAAATTTTCAATTCCTGCATAATTAAATTGATACCCATTTACTCCCTTAGTAAAAGAAACAAAACCTTTGGCAATTGAGGCGATTTCAATATTTCCTAATTGTGACTCAACGATGCCTCCTTGAAAATTTATCTCTGACCCCAATAAAGCAATAGTTTGATTGGGTGAAGATTTTAAACCTCCACGCTCTTCAATAACAAAAGGACTTAATAAGACAGATTCAACAACCCCATGCCCTTTTCCTAAAACTTCGATTTTTCCAGAATCACCGAAAAAAATTAAGCCACTAGGCAAGCTCGCAGAAAGAACAGAGCGTTCGGGGAGAATGGTACTAAAGATATTGCCATCAGCAAAAGTGATATTTGGGGCAGTTGTAGCAAAAAAAGAGCCGCCAATATTGATAGAAGAATTGGGGCCAAAAATAATTCCATTAGGATTAAGAAAAAATAAGTTAGCCTGACCGGATTGAAGGAGTCCATTAATATTTGAAATAGAACTTCCGGTGACTCTGACAAAAATATGATTGGTATTAAGAAATTGATGGAAATAGGCAGTTTGCCCAGACGGAATTGAAAATGCCTTAAAGCTATGAAACAAATTGTTAACAACAGCAGTCCCGCCTTCAATAGAATGAAAGCCATCAGTACTGTTAACAACAGAGTTCACGGGCAACGTCGCATCAGGAACAATTTGCCCAAAGGCAATTGATTGGTATGGCGATAGCTCTGCCAAGAGAACCAGGCAAATTGATTGTATAAGAATCTTTTTACCACTCTTGATATAATTTTTCTGCATCATACATAATTTCTTCGTCGGGAAGTCGAATTTTAGCAATTTTAGCAGGATACAAGCTTTCCAGGATTTGAGCATCTTGTTCAATGATAGTATGAAAGCTCGCTAGCAATTTCTTTTTTATTAAGGGTAATAACCATTTATTTTTTAACTTTATATAAAGCAATGCAAACGTTTTTGTTCGGTTTTCTGATTCAGGATATAGTACAACGAACTGGATCAGTTCAAAAGAAGTAATAAGGGTTTTTATACAAGTAATCGATGGGAAATTATATAAAAATTCATTAATGTACTTTTTGGGTGAAATGAGTAAAGTAGGATCTTTAACAATTTCGCTAAAATTATTTTGTTTGAGACTAACTTCTTGAGTAACTTTAGTCCAGTACCCATTAATTTGATAATCCCTTACTTTAAGCGTATCAAACTTAAGGAGATCTCGATGAGTTCCTAAAACATGATTAAAATCATAATTAATTTTTAAGCAAGTTAAAAAATCTGACTGAATCGATCTTTCTGCACAAACGCCAAGAAAATAAAATTCCTCCGTCAGACTCGGTACAATATCAGGAATTGCTAGCCTCGGTTCGTCATTGCCATAAGACCAAATCCAATCTCCTACTACTGTTAAAGGTAATGGCGAGAGAAGAGAAGCCGTTTCTGACTTGTCTTGCCGATAAAGCCGACCTTTGCCATCAAATTCTAAAGCATGAAACGGACAAGTAATAGTATTTCGTTCAGCGCAAATCCATCCGTTCGATAGGGGAGCTTGCAGGTGAGGGCAAACATTTTCTAAGGCAAAAACTTCTTTCTTAGCGTTTTGCCACAAAACATAGTCTGTTTCGTTAAGGGTAATTTTTTGGGGCTGATTTACCTCTAACATCGCTCGATGAGCAATTAACCAAGGTGCGCCAGGTAAGATAGGAGCCATTTTCAAAAGTATTTCCTAATAACACGATAACCATAAGCAACGAGTCCAAATCCCAACCAAACTAAGCCAGAGGTTTTCGGTTCAGGAACGCTACGAACAACGAGTATTTCGCCAACTCCAGCAAAAAATCCTTGATTGGCAATAAAAACTTCCTTATTTCTAATAGCTAATCCGGTGGGAAATAATAAACCTTCATCAACCACAATCGTTTTTCGACCTTGCGAATCAATCTTCCAGAGCCGACCGCGAAAATCATTTAAGAGGATATTACGAGCAAACTCCAAAACATATAAATCCCCCGTTTCGGAAAAGCCAATGTCAACGATGTTGGTAAAACCAGTAGCCAACACCTCCAAATTAATTCCATTATATCGATACAGGTTCGCTCCACCAGTGGGAAAAGGAAAACCTGTATATTCAGCAATGATTAACGAGCCATCAGGAGCAATTGCCATTCCCGTCGGAACAGATTGCAGGGGAATGATGGCAGGAGGAGGTAGTGGATTGGCGACCGAACGTAACGGAAAAGTTGTTTCTAGTTGAAGATCGTTCCCCTTAAGCTGGAATAGGCTATTTCCTCCAGCATCAATGGCATAAAGTTGACCATTACCAGCAATCAAAGAATAAGGATTGCTAATCAAGTCTGTTCCATCTGGGTTATTGTCACGTTCAAAAGCTGCCAGATCGGCGATTACCTGCCAAGTAGAACTGCCGAGATCGGTAGAAATAATCTGACCGAACTCAGGAATGCCTAAAACCGTCTCCCTTAAGGAAGGATTTCCGGCTAAGCCAATAACTCCAAATAGATTGCCCGAAGCATCAAAAGACACATCGTTAATTCCTGAAGCATCTCCACCACTCCCCGGCAAAGCCAACGAGGGAAGTCCAACAATCGGGCGGTCTAACGCGCCACTGCGAACGTTCAATCGAGCGATCGCGCCCGTCGCACCATAACAAATGGAAGATCCTTGAACGCTAGGCGACGCAAGACAAGGCCCGGTTCCGCCGCTTCCAGCTTCGGCAATATAGAGATGGCCATCAGGGCCGAACGCTAACCCTCTGGGGCTTTGAAGGTTGGTAGCAATTGGCGTAACAGAAAACTGTGCTGCCTGAGCAGGTAAGATAGTCCCAAAAGCGAATAAAATACCGATCACAAATGAACGCACGGCAACTAAGTAACGTTTAAGATTTTACAGACTTTAACATGATTGACTCTAACTTACCAAATTCAAATACGTACTCCAATATCGCGGATGGCTGAGCGGAGAGCGCAGCAATTCTAGCTGAGATTGTCGTAGCGAGGCTGCCACAGGCAGTCCGGTAGCCCACGCCCGATAAAAATTTAACATAAATTTTGCCGATGTCTTATCCGAGGCAAACCACAGCGAGCCTAAAACTGAAGGAATGCCGGAGCGCAGGCCAATTCCCGCCAGTCCCAAGATAGCACGGTCATTGCCCGTTGCTGTCTGACAGCCAGAGAGGACAAGAAGTTGCAAGGGAGCAGATTTCGAGCGCAAATTCTGCTCCAAAACCGCCAAAGACAGTATCCCTTCTCCTGATTGTACGAAACTCTCTTCAAAGGAAGCAAATCGAGCGTGAGAAGCTAAATGCAGTACGGTATAATCCGGTGAATCAAGTGCCTGAGTCAGTTGGGTGGAAGTAAAATCTTCGTTGAGATAGGCTGTTCCGCCAACCGCCGCTAGAATCGCCTCGACTTCCGCCTCCACGTAAGGAATTGGCTCAGGAAAAGCTGCCGACCCTTGGCTGGCGGCAAAGAGCGCTGGGGCGATCGCCTTGCTATCTGCCTGCCCTTCCTCAAAACCCACAGGAGAATAAACGACTGCCCACGACTCAATTAGGTAATGCTCCCCGTCCCAGAGGGCTGCCATCGGCACGGAGCGCAATGCGCCATCATTAACAAACACCAGCGTTTTAAGTCCCTGCAAGTCAGCTAACCAAGGACGAATTAGCCAGTCGTAGAGTTGGGCGGCGCTAGCGCGAAATTCATCACTAAATTCGTCTTCTAATTGGTTGCGCCATTGCCGAACCAACGAGGCTAAATCCGATTGAGCGATGGCGATCGCCCGATGGCGGTACGGCTGGCCGGGAACCCGGATAATTTCATGCAGAGCATCCGGCAAAGTGATGGTGTAAAGCGTCGCTTGCGTGGGGTCAACGGACACATCCTTGATAAGTGTTAATTCGCAAGGATCAGCAAAATACGATTCCAACTCCGCCAGTTGAAACTGTTTCAACACAGAGATCGCCTCTAGTAAATCTTCTTGTGTGGGTTGGGCTAGCAACACCCCTAAATAACTTCGATATAAAGGGTTAACTGAAGATTGAAAAGCTAGCTGTGTCGCTCGCGTTCCAGAGGCGATCCCCCGTCTAACCCGTTCTGCCGACGCGATCGCTTTTCGGTAAAACGTCCGCGATGGCTGCGGCTGCTTCAATTGATGATAGAGTCGGCCTAAATCTCCCTCAAGCTCATAACGCAAAGCTAGATTAGACTGCGCCACCCAGCCATAAGCGCGTCGGCTCCAGTCTAGAGCTTGTGGGTAATTGCCCCATCGCTCCTGCTCTTCTGAGTGCAGCCGGAAGACTTGCGCCATCAGAGAGGGGCTGTTGAGCGTTTGAGCCACCGATTGGGCTACTGAAAGTACCGAGTTATCCTGGCGGGCAATTTCTAATAATAGCTGTCCCTTAACGACAGAATCGGGCAACGGTTTTAAGATAGCGCTCGCCCTGCCCCATGCCTCCCGGTTCCCCAACTGCCCCCAGCGAATCCAACTGCGGGCCGCATCGAGGGAGACTTCTTGACCCGCCAAGGCGAGCGCTCGCTTTGCCACCCCTTGAGATTGCTGAGAGTCTTTCCGTGACTGGGCTTCCCACCGTTGTTGGCTGGCATCTCCTTCCCAAGTCGCTTCTAAAGCTTGCTGCGCCCTCAATTGTGAGCGTCTCTGGTAGGCGAGGCTGAGGTTGTTGAGGGTAGCCAACGATTGTGGAGCTTGTTGGTAGGCAGTAATGGCACGGTCAAAATCATGGCTTAGTAGTGCTAAATTACCCTCAATTCCAGCGACAAAAGGGAGTAACTCAGGAACGTCAAGCAATTTAGCCCGCGCTAAAGCTTCTCCACCCTCCCGCACGTCTCCTAACTCTAAATATCCTTGAGCCAGCATCAAGTAGCCTCTAGCTCGCTCATCAGGACTTTCGGCTTCAGTAGCCAATTGCTTCCACAGCGAGAGCGCTTCGATAGTGCGCCCTTGCTGCCAAGCACTCGTTGCCTGTTGGGAGAGAGCGTTGGGAGATTGAGCCAAGGAGAGAACGTTCAACCCTGCTGCTAGAAATAAGCCGATTAAAAAAATCGCCAGCCAACTCAAAAATCGTCTAAACTCTAACTTAAAATGCCAAGCGTTCATACAATAACTCAAGCGGTAAAATGGTTAATAGTCGCGAAAAACTATCAATATGGGGACTAAGCGGCTTATATTTATTAATCAGTTATTGCCCTTTGGTTGAGGCTGGCTATCGACAACAAGCTCAAGCCGAAGAAAACGGTCAGAGAGTGCGCGTGAATGCCTCCGGTTCACGGGGCTGCCCTTTCGCCCAAGGAGAGCTTTATTTAGAAGCTAATTCTGCGGAAAACTTGTCCGTTAATGTACAATCGCCGCAAATTGTCCTTCATATTACCGCTTCTCCTGACACCAACATTAATCAACAAATTCTCAAAGTTAGCTTGCTTGATTTACAGACTAAGCAAGCCGTATTTTTAGAAGAATATACTATTACAAGCGAAAAAACGCTAAGCATTCACCCTAATCTTACTATCAATCGCCCCCTCATTTTAACGGCTGGATTAATTTGCAACCCTCAACGTCCCAGTAGTACTAAAAGTTTGAGAATCCTGGTCACGCCCCATGCCACTTAAAAACTTCCTCACGCCCCTCAAAATCGGCTGCGCTGCCAGTGGGATAGTAGTGGGAGCGCGACTGCTCGGCTTGCTTCAATTCTGGGAATGGGCAGCCTACGACCGTTTCTTATCCTGGAAGCCAACGGAAGCTCCTGATGAGCGAATTGTCCTCGTTAGTATTGAGGAATCTGACATACAGAGAGCCAAAACTTACCCATTTAGCGATCGCCTTTGGGCAGAATTTCTCAACAAGCTCAAAACCTACCAGCCGCGAGTAATCGGTTTAGACATCTTTCGTGACCAACCCGTCGCCCCAGGAGAAGAAGAACTCAGAGAAGTTTTTCGCACCTTCCCCAACCTAATCGGCATCACCAAGCTCCTAGCTGGTCGAGTACCTGCCTCGCCGATTCTTGCTCAAAAAGCACAAATCGGCGACGTTTCGACCCCTCTCGACCGAGATGGCGTGGTCAGACGAACCTATCTTTATCCCGTCTCTGACCTCAAAAATCCTGACTCTGCCATCCCCAATCTCGGACTTAAACTGGCAGAGGAATACCTCAAAACTGAAGGAATCGAGAGCAAAAACAGCGATATTAACTCAGATTGGCTGCAACTGGGACAGGGCCATTATCCTCACTTCCGTCCTAACGATGGCGGCTACATCAACGATGCGACAGGCGGGTACAGCATCCTCATCAACTGGCACAAGCCGCCGCAAAGTGTGGCGAGTGTTAAATTTTTTGACGTGATTGATGGGGACGTGCCACAGGACTTCTTCAAAGACCGCCTCGTTATTCTTGGGGTAGGGGGGGAATCATTCAACGACTTCCACGAGTCGCCATTTACCGGTTTGACCAATAGGGAGGTGCGAGGGATCGACCTCCACGCGCAAGTGGCTTCTCAATTGATCAGTACGGCAATGGGGGAACGCTCCCTCATTCAATTCTGGCCAGAGTGGGGAGAAATCCTGTGGATTTGGGCGTGGGGAACGGCGGCAGCTATTGTTCTCTGGCGTTTTGGCTCTAATCGGTTGCTGCTCAGCACACTTGTCATAGGTGGGGGAATGACCTTGCTCTGTTTTGGCATTAGTTACATCGCCATCCGGCAAGCTTGGTGGCTGCCGTCAGTTCCTCCCGTCATCGCCATCTGGATGGCTTCAATTCCTGCGGCTTATGGATGGGCCAATCGCCGTCTAGAAGGCAAAAACAGGCAATTGCTCGAAGCCCAAGCTCAACTAACCGAATTCAACCAAGATTTAGAACAAATCGTTCGGCAGAGGACGGAGGATCTCCAATCCGCTTACCAACAAATTATCAAGTCAGAAAAACTTCTCACCATCCAGCAACTGTTAGAAGTGCTGGGCAATGAACTAAACTATCCGGCATTAAATTTAGACGCAACGCTCAATTCGCTCCACTCATTAATTGCCGATTTTGAGTCAAATCCGCAGCTCGAACAATCCTCGCCCCAAAAATTAGAAGCTTTTTAAAAAATACACGAAAAAGTCAACCGCTCTCAAGATTATTTTGCAAAATTTAATTTTATGTTAGGACGGTATCCTTTTTTAAATGAAAACCTGCCTTTTGAATTGATAGCATCGAATAGATTGAAACAAACTTTAGATGCAACTATTGATAATTTTTTGGGAATTTATGGAAGAATTTACCCTTGGGTAAAAACCGCTAATCCTGTTATTTATTCTTGTCGAATTGAATTTGAAATTATTGTCGAATTTAATACAAGAAGATATTTAGTTTGCTTGATAACTTACTTATTAGAAAACGCTTTAGAGGCTCTGGATATTAAATTAAAATCAGAGCCTAACTTTTTGCCAGAACTCAAACTGTGGATCGATGCTGAAGCAGAAAAACTTATTTTAACGGTAGAAGACAATGGAATTGGGATGTCTCAAGAAGAACTTAGTAAAGCCTTCGAGCCTTTGGTTTCTTTTACTAATAAATTGGGATTAGGGTTATTTCAATGTCAGCAGATTGTGAACCAATTTGAAGGGACAATTAAAATAGAATCAAAGATACAACAATCTACGAAAGCTACTGTAGGGATTCCCCTGGATAAGATGGGAAAACTGTCATCGTGAACAATAAGTGCATAAGCATAATTATTTACACATTCATAATTCCCTGTTCCCTCTCTCAACTCGGTAATTAATTTTGTGTAAGCACTTATAAGAACCTGTGTTTGGGAATTATGAGTGTATACTTCCCCAATTCAATCTGTTCCCCACGAATTTACCCAAGTGATCGCTAAAATCCCTATGATATAGGAGGAATCCAGCGCATAGACCTAACCATTAAAGTTTTGGCAAAACGCCCTAAAGTCTTAAAAATACAGAGAGAAAAAGAGAAAAACATCTAAGATGAAAGTTCGTTTTTTAGTGGCTGAAAATTTACCCCCCGCTCTCAAAACATCTCTAGGAGTAGATTTGAAGAAATGTCTAAGAAATTGTTCCTAATTGAAGCGCCGGGAAAACTGAAGAAACTCCGGCAAATCCTGGGGTCAGAATACATCGTCAAAGCGAGTGGCGGTCATATCCGCGAACTGGCTAAAGATGGAGATGATAATTTAGGATTCGATTTGACAGGCGATCGCATTTCTTGCCGCTTTATTCCCAGAAGCCCCCAAGCGAAAAAAACAATTACCGAATTGAAAGAATTAGCCCGACAGGTAGATACCGTCATTTTAGCCACTGACGAAGACCGAGAAGGAGAAATCATTGCTTGGCATCTCAAAGACGCGCTCAAGCTACACAATCCTCAGCGTGTCACCTATCGAGAAATCACCCCAGCCGCCGTTCAAGCTGCCCTCAAGCACCCTCGCCCACTTGACTCCCATCTCGTCAACGCCGCCCTAGCTCGTTCCGTTCTCGATAAGCTTGTGGGTTTCAGAGGGTCGCCCCTAATCTGGAAACTGCAAAATGGAGCCAAATCCATTGGTCGAGTGCAGTCAGCCGCCTTACACATTCTCTGCCAGCGCGAACGAGAAATCCAGCAATTTAAGCCCCAAGACTACTGGCTGGTTTCTGTTACCTATGAGGAAGGCTTTAAGGCATACTACCTCGGCCAGAGCGTCCCTACAGTTGTCAGCAACGACAATCATCATGAGCGCGATGATGCCGAAGAAGGAGGGGAACAGAAGATAGAAGCCACCCAAGTCAAAAGCGAAGCCGAAGCCGATAGGTTAGTAGCAATAGCCCGCCAAGCTCCCCACCAAGTTATCAAAGTCGAAGGAAAAACCGTCAGCAAAACCCCTCCTGCCCCCTTCACCACTTCCTCACTACAACAAGCAGCCGGAAGCCGTCTCAAATGGAGTCCCGAAAAAACCATGCAGGTCGCCCAAAGTCTTTACGAGTCGGGACACATCACGTATATGAGAACGGACTCAGTACACCTAGACCCCCAATTTAGTCAGACAGTACGCCAGTGGCTGCAAGAAAAAGACCCTAATAACGTTCCGGCGAAAGTCACCTCTTACCGTCAAGCTAAAACGGCTCAGGAAGCGCATGAAGCCATTAGACCGACTGATATTCGCAAGTCATCTTCAGAACTCAAACAGGAGATTGCCCCCGATGAATTTGAACTGTATCTACTGATTTGGTTGAGAACCGTCGCCAGCCAATGTAAACCCGCGCAAATTAGCAAAACCCGCATTATTACTCAGTCGGGGAACTTATTCTGGCAAGCCAGAGGTCAGGTAGTTGCCTTTGCTGGCTATGCTAAATATTGGAAAGATCTCGGTGCTGATTCGCTCTTGCCCCAAGTATCCCAAGGACAGCCGCTACATCTAATTGAAGCCAGCCACGAAAAGAAACAGACTCAGCCGCCTCCCCGCTACACTGAAGCCAAGCTAGTGCAGGTAATGGAACGTCGAGGCATTGGCCGTCCCTCGACCTTTGCACCAACGGTAAAGACGTTGAAAGAACGGGGTTATGCCGAAGTCAACAAGCGGCAACTTCAAGCGACACTCTTGGGGCTGGAAGTCGATGCCTTTTTAGAAAAAACCTTGCCGGAATTGCTAGAAGCTGAATTTACGGCTCAGATGGAAGGGAAGCTAGATGCGATCGCTTCAGGACAAGAAAATTGGGAACAGTATATTATTGGTTGGAATGAGACTTACTTTGCTCCGGCACTCTTAAAGGCACTCAAAGGGATTGAAAACATCCCCCGTTCCGACACAACTGCCCAAAAAGGAAACTCAACACCCGCAAAAGAATCGAAAATTGCCTGTCCCCAGTGCAGCCACAAAATGGTCGAGATTCCTTCCAAATCTAAAAAACTGCACAAGGATTATTTTCTCAAGTGTCCCGGCTGTCAGGCGGTCATGTTTTATAATAAATGGCACAAAACCTGGGAATTGCCCGGAGAAAAACCCCAAGAGCCTGCTTCTTCGGGGAAATTGACCGAGCATTCTTGTCCGGTCTGTGGAGAAAAATTAGCCGAGCGAGAATATGAGAAGGAGAGACTTAAAAAGCGGATGTTGCTCTGTTCATCTTCTCAGGCAAGGACGGACAGAAAACATAAGGAAGTCGTTTATTTTGAGTCTAAAAATGTCTTTTGGTCGAAAAAGTACGGGGAACTGCCAATGGGCTAAAGTGGGAAGAACCGGAAACAGGCGCAACAGTCACTATCATTAATTAGGGGAGTAAGGAGTGAGAAATTGAATTGTGAAAATTTAGTTTTTTCTCGTCATGCTATTCAACAGATGTTTTTTAGAGGGATTAGTAAACAGGAGGTTAGAACGACCATTAATTATGGGGAAATTATCGAAGAAAAGCCAGACGATAGCCCATTTCCTAGTTATTTAATTCTGAATTTTGTCAATGGTAAACCGATTCATGTGGTATTGTCTTATGAGGAAATTAAAGAGACAGGATATGTGGTAACAGCTTATATTCCTGATAGTCAATTATGGACTGATAATTTGAGAAAACGGAGGTAATTGTGATGGAATGTGTGATTTGTAAACATGGAAAAACTCAGCCAGGGTTAGTTACGGTAACTCTAGAAAGGGAGGATTGTATTGTTATTTTAAAACAAGTTCCCGCAGATGTTTGTGATAATTGCGGTGAATATTATTTAAGTGAATCGGTGACAGAGGAGGTATTAAGTAAAGCTGAGGATGCCGTTAATAAAGGGGCTGAAGTAGAAATTATTCGCTATGTTGCTTAAGCTTTGATTCGGGTTAAAGAATTTACTTTAAAAAGGCAACGAAAGATTCTGAACGGCTCTCTGCTTGGTTTCCTCCCCACGCCGATCGTACTGAGCAGTGGTCACCGGAGAGGCGTGTCCGGCCAGTTTCTGGACGGTAACGATGTCCACACCCGCTTCCAAAAGATCGGAGCAAAACGTCCGCCGAAAATCATGAGGCGAAAAAGCGGACAATCCTGCCTCTGAAGCGCGTTTTTGCAACATTCGCCAGACCGCATCCGGGTGTAAAGGGCCAAGTTGAAGGTGTCCGCCGCGACGGATGCGACAAAATAAAGGGCCGGGTTCGTCCCCTCTAAGAGAAAGCCACTTTTGAATCCAGGGAATGGCCTCCTTCGGGACGTAAACGCGGCGACTCTTACCGCGTTTGCTCTGGCGGACGAAGACCTCTCCGGTTATTTGATGGAAATCCTTTAAGTCTAATTTAACCAACTCCGAGCGGCGCACCCCCGCCCCTCGCAGGATAGCGATGAGCGCCGCATCGCGGATGTCAAGCGGCGCGTCCGAATGACAGGTAGACAGCAGAGCGGCAATTTCCGCCGAGTCGAGAGAGCGGCCTCTCGGAGTCGATTCGGCGGGGAGATTGGGAAAATCCACCGCTTTTTGATAATCCTGCGCTGACATTAAATCCAATCGATAAGCCTCCAGAAGAACACGACGTAAAGCCGAGAGCATTTTATTCGCCGTCACCGGAGCAAAGTTTTCCCTCAAGGCCACTCTAACGGCGGCTGTATGGTGGTAGCGCAACTGCGACCAGTCTAGGGTGTCAGCGTCGCACTCGCCTTGAGTAAGCAGAGACGCGATCGCGTTGAGGGAATAACGGAGAGTGCGCCGCGACCCCTCACCGACCGCCGAGAGGTACACGAGCGCCGGATGAAGTGTCAGAGGGACGGGAACGGGCAGCTTGAGGGGGTTAGGGGCGGATTGGTTGAGGGAGGAGAGCATGGATAACTCGTGCAAGAAATGTTTCTCACGAGTTATTTTCTCTCTCCCAGCCTTCTCGAAAAATTAAGATTTATGAGACTGGAAGCATAACTTTTCCGCCACGGAATCGCTTAACTTCCAATAGCACTACGGAAAAGTTTTACTTCCAAAACTCAAAAACAAAAAGCTAAAACTGTTATCCCAATTCAGTCCGTCCCTCTCCTAAGCGCCTCGAACTTCTTCCTAGCAAAAGTCACCAGGCTAGTAAGAAATTCGGAGACACAAACTTCGCCAGGGGATTCGCCGACTGACTTCCTGACCCGAAACTTTTAGCTGGGTCGCTCTTAAAGATTTAGTATAATAACAACGTTTAGCAGAAATCGCGCAACTAAAACATTGATATTCTCTGATTTAATATTGATATATCTCCTCCTGTTTTTCTAAGCTTAAATAGATAAAAGAAATCCCTGAAGGAAGTATGGCAATCAGAATAGAAAGAGGTTAAGAGAGTTTTAAGAGTTGGCTTAGAGTCTAAATAGTATAAATAAGTAGGAAAATAATATTTATTTTTTAAAATCTTTAAATTTAGCTTAATTATCCAAGTATCGTAGAAAGTTTCTAGCTTAGTTCCCACTTTATTTAGCGGTCGGTATGATGATTTGAGTTTTCCAGGAAAAAATGAAAGATAGGGAAGATTGACAATTATATCTTCGAGGGCGAAACGAATATACTGATGATGATTTAGCTCGTATTGATTCCAGAGCTTCCTAATAGAAGTTAAAGTGAAGGCGGATTGTCCTAACCATTGCTGGCATTTTGCACAATATCCTGCTGTTAAGCCTTTTGAGCGGTTGGCAGAAGTTTTTTCTTGGCAGTGAGGGCAGTGTTCGACTAAAAGGCAATTGTGCAAAGGACAGAAATTAACAACTTTTAAATGCCAAAGAAGTTAAAGACTCTATAACTTGTATGGTTTTTTGAGCATTGCTAGTTAATCCATTTAAAGTTTTCAAGGAAAAGTTGCAAGGAAATAAGCAAATTTTTTGTTTTTCAAACATTTGAAAGATAGCGATAACAAAAGCTCGTAAACTCACACAATGTTTGGCGGCTAACCGGTTTAAATAACTCGTCAAACTCTCACAATAAAACGTCCCAATGCCAATCGGCTCTAAAGGATATAAAAGCAATCGCTTGGGGATTTGAGGCTTTTGTAAATCTAAGGACGGATAGACAGTAAACTTTTTACCCTGCATTTGACTCGATTCCTACTACATCTCTTTGGGGTTTGCGCTGACCGACAGTTCCCTTGCGTTTCGATGTTTGGGATGATTTAGATGAGACTTGTTTTCTAGAAATCGGCTGCAATCCCAAACCCAGTTCGGTTCTTAGTTGTTCGACTTCCCCTTCGATTTCTGCATACCGTCTCTCGCCTTCTTTGATGTGTCTGAGAATATTGCGACATTGTCCGACGGATAAGGCTCTTTTTTCGAGATGTTGGCGAGTGACTGTCTTGGCTTGTTCTTGTAGGGCATCAGCTAGAGCATTTCTCGTCCAGTTCTTGAAAATGCCAACGCATCCTAGACTCCGCTCGTATAAATATTCCCAAATCGCTAAAAAATCAGGCATTTCAAGAGTAGGAACATTAATCTGGAAATTCCAGACGATGCCTTGCCAGATTTCTCTATCTTCAAGGTATTCAGCATTATATCGAGGTAAATGAATGTAAACACTACGGCGGCTGAGTTGGTCGCCAATATCGTGGAGGGTCAGTAAATCGTAAGTTCCGAGTAATCCATGTAAAATTTGGGTGAGGTTGGCGAGAGATTTAATCGCTTCTGGTACGTCGGTTAATTTACGTCCACTGCTAACGGCTAATAGATGATGGGCTTCATCGATAAAGAAAATTTTAGGTCGTCTGTGCTTTAGGGCTTGTTCTAATGCCCATCCCAAATCGGTTTCTAAGATTTTGGGTTTGATTTGGAGTTGTCCGTCTTCACTGTAGTAGACACCACTTACGCCATAGTTGGTTTTGTGTTTAATGAGTTCTTCGGGTTCGTGAAGCGCATACAAAGAGCGTTTGAGATGGTCTTTGGCGTTGAATAGACCAGATTTTTGCAGACGCGCTTCCACGCTGGCCACAGGAATACGTCCCCTATCGGTTTCTAGTTCTGGTAATAGCTGTTCGATGAGCCATTTTTCTGCTAGAAGTCGTAAGGTCGTCTTCCCTGCACCCGTCGGCCCGACAATGAAAATAATTCTGGATTCTCCATGTTCCCTAATGATGGGTTTGAGGGTTTCAAAGGCTTCATCTAAATAGGGGTGTCCCATCATGTAGCCGTCATAATACTCTAACTGCATCGCTGGTGGTTGATGCAGCAGTTCTAGGGGGAATTGTCGTTCTGTATCCATAGGCTAGTATCGTTTGAAAAGTAAAAGTTTTTTCGGATTGATGGGTTCATCAGGGTTTTGGGGAGGATGATCTGATGGGATGATTTCCGTCTCTACTGTTTGTGGTTGACTGTAGGGTTTGAGATTCGGCAAACCGCCTTCGATAACCCGAAAGACTTCTTTGACTTGTTCATCCCGCAAGCGTTGTTCGAGCAATATTTCTGAGGCTTCGGTACTGGCTAGGAACTGACCTAATTGCTTGGCACGAATTTTGTAGTTTTGGTTATAGTTTTGTTGGCGACCTTTAAGTTCAGCAGAGGCAATTTGAATTTCTTTTTCCGAACGTCCTCGGAACAGTAGGTTATATTCGCTCTCGCATCGCATCCACTGTCCATGCACGTAGGCGTAGGCAATTCCAGCATCAAAGGGGTCATAGCGGATGTCAACTTTGGTATTGACGACGGCTGTATCGCGGAAGGCATTCGACCAGTAGTATTTATGTTCGATTTTGATACCTTTTCCAGGTTGAACCTTGGCGTTGCCCCTATCCGTCGTGGGCAGGGTTCTTGGTAATTTGGGTATTGCCTGCGAGGTTGTAGAAGAACTGGGTGTTGGCAGTACCGAATAAACGTTCACAAACGCCACTAAATCTCGATTTAGCAGCAGGGCGATGCTTGAGGGTACAGTCAAACAGGGCTAATAGGGTTTCAAAGTAAGTGCTGTGGAATTCTTTGCCGTTGTCTGTAACGATGACTTGGGGTAGCCTTCCGTAACGTTTGACGCAGATTCTCAAAACCATCATGCAGGAACGATAGGAAGGTGGGTCATAGGTGGCGTAAACGGAGAGGATGCGTCGGGAAAAGGCATCGATGAGAAGGGTTATCCAAGCTCTTCCCAACACTTTCCCCGTCTTAGAACACCTCAATTCAATGTCGGATAGGGTATGGTCGATGTGGCAGATGTGGAAGGGAAAATCGCCGTGACGGGGTGTTGTCAGTTGTAATTCCCAATAAAACGGTTCTAGAGGATAAGCGGCGCGAGAACCTTCCCGTTTCAGGGTCTGCTCGTAGCCTGAGCGTCGATTAATCTCTTTGATAAAGGTTTTATAACTGGGAATTGAAGAGTCTGGGATGCCATCAGAGCTACAAAAGTGAACAAAGGCATCGTAGACCGCTTGTTTGCGCTGTTGCTTCTTAGTTTCGTAGTGGTTTTCAATAAATTTTTCCATCTTATCGAGGATGTAGGGTGATAATCGTCGCTGACGGCGACCTTTAACCCCCTCGAAGCTAAGGAGTCCTAAATAGCCGTAGCCGTACACCTGTTGAGCTTTTCGATAATCGGCTAACCAGTTTCTCAGGGAGCGTTCTTGAGGTGTGTTAGTGCGAATTGGCTCTCCGTCGAGATAGGGTTGAATGGCATGATAGCGATAGTTAGCTTTTTCCAAGTCTTGTAAGCTGGCTTGGTTGAAAAGTTCCATCGCTTCAGAACTGAGAGAATCTTGGGAAATTTCCCGATTATTGGTAATTTTGCCCTGACGTAATAAGTTTTCAAAAGTGTCGAGGGAAAATTCAACCATTTCCTCAGTAGAGGTTTTAAGGAGAATCTCGTTTTCCCCAACTAAAGCAATAGTAAGAGCTTTCCCGTCGTAGGAAACTGGGGTTCCAGAAGCGAGGTTGACCAGAGGAGAGGTGATGGTATTAACGGTCGTCTGAGAATGCAAGATGGCCTTGTAGGAGGCAGCCGAAATCGAGTCACGAAAGACGAAACATCGTTCAGCTTCAACCAAGGGAACCATCGTTAAATCGACATAAATCTCCTCAGAAGCGATGAGGTGATAAATGTCATCGGTGCTAACACCTCCTGCATGATGGAACAGTTCAGCGAGGGTAATACCTGGCTGTGCCGACACCATCGAAATGACGAGATTGAAAGGCTCTGGATTGACTGAGGTTGAGTCAGACTTGTAATAATCTTCAAGGAATTCTAGATTGCGGTGCAGCGTCCAATTAATCTCGGCACTCGACCACAGGCGAAAGAAAAAACCGAAGGGTTGGGCATGGTCATCAGCAGGAGGGCTATACCATCGGTTATTCTCGCCTAAAATGTAGCGATTAGGGTTCTTTCGGGCTAGTTCTTGTAATTGCTCTTCAGTCTTGCATTCAACCCATCCGGCTGATTCGGTACGGATAACGAAGAAATCTGGAGTGTAGTAAAAGCCGATATTGCGTCCTGATGCGGATTGACAGTTGATTTTGAAGGGTGGAGGCTGGTCGTAATATTCTAGAACGTCCTCATCGTGTTCGAGTTGGTAGATGAAGGGTAGCTCTACCTTATGGGACTCGAATTGAATGATCACTCCCATCTGGCGACTGGGGTAGCGTCCCGAAACATTCTTCTTGCCGCCTCCGACACGGCGCGAAGGTTGAGAGGTACGAATGTGTTGTATCTCTCGCCTAGCTGCCTCATTGAGTTGCAGCCCTTCGCACCATCGGTTCAATTCAGCATTACTGAGCATGGGAGGAGCTACTTATCGAGCTAATATATTAATAATAACACAACGTTTTATCAGAGCAACGTTTCTGAGTCAGATAAACTGTTAATTTTTTCGGAAAACGATAGGGATTTTGGGATATAAAACAAATAGAACTGTTTCCAGTCCTATTGATCTATGGAAGGCTTTACTCGTACTGAAACGCTGGTACTGACGGGAACGACATCCAATCGACTCGCTTATCTCGATAGGGCGGGGGTTGTCGTCCCCGAAAAATACGGCAATCCCAAAAAGCCTACGGTGATTTACACTTGGGAGCAAGTTCTAGAAATTCGGGCTATCAGTCATCTCCGACAGAAAATTTCTCTCCAAACAGTGAGGCAGATTATTGAGTTTTTACAGGCAAGCGGATTCGATGACAATCTCTACGATAAACATCTAGTGGTGGTGAATGATGAAGTGTATTGGGTGTTGGGGGATTGGTCGGATATGCCCCAGGTGATGAAGGTGGCAGACAAGAAGAATAAGCAGAAGGGGCAATTTATCCTGATTGTCATCCCTCAGCTATCGAGCATCATTGAGGATGTCTGGCAGGCGGCGAAGAAGTCTAAAATTGTCGATTTTGAGAGCTTTCAGCGACGGGCTAAGGTTAAGTCCGACCGGGTGGCTTAAGGTAGAGATGAAAATAAAAACCAATAAAAAACCCCTCTAACTGACTGTCGGGAAGGGGTGGTTGATGAGATTTTTGGGATTAGATTAAACGGCTTGAAGTCTTATTTAAGCCTCACACGGTGAATGAATTCAAAGGAATTGTGTATTTCTTTTCCTCTATCTATTTCAGACTGTAGGAATTTATTTACTTCCTCTGATAGTTTTTTCTCAACGTCACTAAAGGGGCAGGACAATTGATTGGCTTTAATATTGACTTGATTTTTGATCAAGTTAAACTCATTACTAGTCATTTTTAACCATTTCTCCTTACTCTTAAAATGCTGACAATTATGCAAACTATCTATCCATTAATTTTTTTAACTGATAAAGTGACAGACCTCCTAATAATGCTGCCGCTATCAATTTTGAATGTGAATAATTTCTTCCAGTAAAAACTTCGTTTACTGGATTTTCACAGACCGAACCTGATAGTGACCACTTCATTGAGGAATTACTAACTTTTGCAAAACGGTTTTGTACTTCTAAAAAATTGCTGTTTTCTGGATAAACTTCTCGAATTAACCAACTTGGTTTTCCTGATTTGAGATAATCTTTAAGATCTTCTGGTTTAAGATTATTAGCTCCTGGTACTAGATGAAGAACTTTAGCTTTATTACCAGAAACTGCTAAAATTGCTTCATGATGGGACGGAAATCCTCTTGTTACTAAATGATGTATCCCATCGGGGAGATTATTCATATTACTCTCATCTACCTTTCTTGAAAAAAGGATTGGAACCTCGCCAATAGAGCGATTAAGAGCTTGTGAAAAAATTTTGGATAGCATAGCTCCCTCATAAATTTTTTTTAGGTTTTGTCAGAGCTAATTCCTAAAGAAAATCTTAAAAACCTTGTCCAGCAAGAGTTTTAGATTATGTAGGAATTAACTCTTAGCTTTCACGTACTTACTGATTTTTAGACTTGCGTTCCAGAGATTTTTGGGCCGTTTTTTTAGCCCAATCTTTAATTAAATCTTTAGCTACTTCAGAAGCTGTTTCAGAAGTAAATTTTATGGCTTTTTCTACTTTTTCTGGTTTGAAGTCCATAGCGACCTTCCTTACTCATGGATAGTTTACGTAACTTTGAAAGTCATCCTCCTTTCAAAGATAGGCAATTTTTTTAAATCTGTCAAGGGGTTATACGGAGATACAAGTATTTTATTTGCAAAACCGTAATAGTTTTAGGATAGGCTCTACTGAGAACACTTACTTGTTGACGGCCTGAACAAGATGACAAAACAGAATCTTGCATCAAAAAACTGGGGGATAGTTCACTCAGTCATCCCAAGTCCATCTCTCATCGGTCAATCCCGCTTCCTGAATCGCATCGAAGCGACTGCTCTCCCAAATCCCAGTGAAATAGCAGGATTGAGGTCAGTAGAATTGCCCAATTATTTACTATAGCAAATTTCTTTGCTAAACTGTAATGAGGATAAAATAAAATCTGTTAAGTCAATTACATTGAGGAAAAAAACATGGCCAATCCAAACCCCAAAACAGAACAACTAGCTTTAGGTCGTGGTAAACGCCCTAAATTAGACCATAAGGTGATTTCTATGCGTGTGTCAGAGCAAACTATTCAAAAATTAGAAGAATGGGCTGAGTCCTACGACTGTTATTATGCAGAGAAGCCTTGGATAGCTGGTTTACTCAGCAAGATAGGTAATGAGGAGTTAATAATTGTGCCGCCCTACCCAGGATATAAAACAACGTCACTTTCTAATAAATAAGGCTCTTCAATCTAACAAGAAATCAACAATAGAATAGTCAAATAAATACCAGTCCCTGCTTACGACTGGTATTTATAAATATTCAAATTTTCACCATTCAAAATTGCTTACTCAATATACCTTAGCTCGAACGATTTTTTGAATTCAAGCTTATTGTTCTTCTGGATATAAGTATCCCACAAAAACTGAGGAAATTTCACAGGTGGAATTTAATATATCTTCAATGTATTCAGTAGAAAAGCTTTCTAAATAGAATTCAAACTCAAAAGTGGCATACCTATCATTGGTCACCATATGACCACCAATTATATTAGCCTGAAAATCGTCATGAAGACAATTGGCTATATCTGCCGTCAGTCCTAATCGATCTACAGCCACGAGGCGAATTCGTCGAGTTTCAATCTTCTCTAAAGAATTGCCATCATTATTTTTATCTCGAAAACACAATCTTCGAGAATTAAAGGGCTGTTGAAAGTCACGATTTCTATACTCAATGGTAGACTGAATGTTAAGAATCTCTTGAATTCGCTGATAGAGTTGCTCCAGTCTCTGGCTTACCTGCTCTGGTTCCTTCTCCTGAGTAAATTGAATATCCACAACCATTCCATTCTCACTACATCCCTGACCATTAATTTGACCTGCTAAAATGTTAATTTGAAATTCATCAAACAGACAATTTGCAATCCTAGCTAAATTACCCACCCGATCTTGAATTGGTAAAATAACATCTGGCTCTGATGGTTCCGCTACTGTATAGTCTTCAGGTAAAACATCTTCATTTTTAATTTCTTCCCAGCCTATGGAAAGTACATTAATTTCGTCTATTTCTCTTTCACAATCGGACGGCTGACGGTGTATTGTTTCCCACTCCTCTTGAGTACAGAAGATGAAAATTTTCTCTGGAGGTAACGGATTGCATGTTTGACAGAGTCTATATCCCATAAGCTCTAAGGCTAAGACACCAGTATCTTTATAGTCTAAAGTTTAGAGCAATCTCTTCTTGATGATGCTAGTAATAAAGTAACAATGTGCCTGACCTTTACAGAAGAAGGGACACCGCAATTGGTGAGTGAGTTGTCATATCTTGGGAACTCACGGAAGCTGTTATCTTCTAATTTACACTCACGGAAAAGTTTTGGTTCCACTAAAGAGATACGGGAGGTAATACCATGACGGAAAAACCAGGGTTTTAGACCCTCTCACGGAAAAGTTATCCTTCCGATGGCGGAAAAGTTATGATTCTAGTCTCAATTTTTGAGAGCAACGCGATCGCTCCATTGGCGAACACAATAGCCGCCAATGAAGTGTACACGCCAATAACCTTATTTCAAAGCCTGAGAAATCGCCGCCTCATCTAAAGGAAACTCAAAACTGGCCGCTTGTTTCGGGTCAGAGAAAGTCTGAGGAAGCACCCCGTCAGTCGGCTTCTCTGGCTCCTTCTTAGGAAGCGCCAGGAATTCCTTAGCGGCTAAATACCGAGATTTCATAATTTCATCGGTAATCTTCGCCTTAACCGCCCTCACCGTTAATTGTGGTTGAATTTACTGCCAAATGGCTTGTCAGATTTCACCCAGTTTAAGGAAATGACAATGACTTCTCATTTTAAGGGGGCACAAGGTTTACTCATTCGAGGAACTGGCAAAGATTGCAATCTTAACAAACTGGCCTTTTCTTTGACATCAAGCACTTCATTAGAAAGAAGTTTGACTTCACCTTTTCCTTCAGGTTTTTTGGCAATTCCACTCAAAGGATACCAAGCTTCTGGCTGAGGTTGGGAATAAGACTCGAAGCAACCTTGAGAAAGTGCTGCTGCTTGAACATTTTCAGATGACCCTCGCTTAACTTCAAGCAGTTTAACCTCTTTGACTTCCCCCCAGAAGTGGAACTTTTGGGGTTCGGATTGACAATCAGCCGTCAAACACATCTGCCAAGTAATTTCCGAGACGGGCGGAAGCTTTTGAGCTAATTCTTGAAATTGCTTTTCTTGTTGATCAGTCCCAGAATTCTGGGCTAATTCTGCACTCGGCTGAGAATTGGGCGGATTAGCAATAGTCGTACTGCTGCTACAACTCGAAGCGATCGCGCCCAGCGCTAGGAAAATCAATAACTTATTCATATCTCCAACACCCCAAATTTCCTAGCCATTCTAAACCTCAAACCAAAGAGATCGCCACTCCCCAACCCTTGCTTAATAAAACTTCACAAAACAGGTAAAAATTTGAGATTGTCACCGCCCTCACAAAATTGATAAGAAATAGACAACAACCCATCTGTGTGAGGACAAACTCAACAATGGCAATCGCAATAACGCGGTCATCACGAAAGCCATCTTGGTGGTCAAAAATGACACAGAAAATCCCCTTGGATGTTCTGTTAATGCTCAACTCAAGCGTCATGCTGCTCTACGCTTGGCAGCAGTTAGTTTGGTCGGGAACGCTTACCCCCAGCCAACTGCTGGTCTATTCGGTGTGGGTAGGGCTACTCATTGCCTGCGGTTACCTGTACTGGACAGGCTCCCCCTACCGCCAACTGCATCAATTGCAAGGATGGCTCTCCCAAACCGGACTGCCGACGCTAGCCGGAATATTGGGGACAGCGATCTTAGCACTCGACCTATTCACCCTTCCCGCCAACGCTCAAGCAACGGGTGGTGGGGCGACGGGGAGTTCAGCCGGCTTCTTCTTCACCAACCTGCAAACCAAAGTTACTAACGTCTTTGCCGGCAGCGCCCAAGCCAGCACCGTCAACCCCTTGGTTTTATTCACCTTCGGAATCTTGCAAATCCTGTTCATCATGCTCGTCGCTTGGCAGATTGCCAAAGTCGTCGGCGCGGCGAGAGATGAAGAAGACTGGAAACAAGTCGCCAAAACCCCGATTATCGTCGTCCTGGCGATTGTAGGTGGGGATTGGGCCATCGGATTGATTTAAATCAGTGAATTGGTAACCATGTCCCCATGAAAATGGGGATGATAACTGACAACTGCCCACCTACCGCAACCTCGACAAAACCCCAAGAATCCTCTTTCTGCCGGGAGATCAAGTCTACGCCTGGCTCGCTATTGCCTTTTTCAGTTGGCTCCTAGGGCGCAAAATTCTCGGCCTCTCGTGGGTCTGGACATCAGTAGTCGGTCTGTGGGGGATCGCTACTTGGTGGACGCTCACCTGGAAGGGAATGTATCACTTCTTCGGCAAGCTGATTGCCGTCCCGCGCTGGGGTCTGGCTACCCTCGAATACGAATCGGTCTTAAAGAAGCATCATGGTCAAAAAAATCGGCAACTCAAAAGTCGTCGCCCCCAACGGGCGCGGCGAAAGCCTTAAGCCTTTTGAAGATAACTTTCACCTAGTAACATTCCTTCAATACCGAGATCGGGGGGTCGAGGTAGGAGCGACGTTACTGCAAAAACCCAATCAAGAAAGTTATCGAGTGGTCTTTGGCTTCCAATGCCAGGGAATCGCGCCGATTATTACCGAGGAGGAGTTGTTGAACGTCGTGGGGGGATTCCAAGCGTTCAACGACATCTCGCCCGGAGAAGCCTTGACCACCCACTTCGGACTGTTCATCGACGACCGAGCCAGGCAAGCGCAACTAGAGGAGCTAATGAAAGCGGCAACGCCAGAGCTAAAACTCCTGCTCGGCAGTACCGCCAAACGGGTGCGCGAACTCACTCAAGCAGGGATTCGCAAGAACCTTTTCTGCCACCTGTACGCCACCTACACGGTGGAGGAGGGAGTCGAGTCGGGGTCGGGAGACATCTTCGACCGCCTGCTGGCGGCGTTAGAAAAAGGCTGGTATCAAATCAACGGCGCTTATGAGGAGGTGAAAAAAGTTGCCCTAGAAGAAATCTTAGTAGAAGCCTACTTGCGGGGGTACAATCGCTGGCGGCGGCTCTTAGCTAACCAAGTGGGACTGGGCATCGAACCAATGAACTTGTCGCAGATGGTCAAAGCCCAATGGCAGCGATTCAACACGACAGACACGCCGCCCCGTCCCCTCGCCCACGTCACCATTGACTTAGACAAAAAGCGAGATCGATGTACAGAAACTAGCACAACGATCCATCCCAAAGCCTACCTGCTCTCATCGGGAGTACCGATTCCTGAGCGAGACAACGTACAAGTTAAAGGCCAGTGGACGGGAGCCATCATCTTAGCCGACAAGCCCGACCTGCCCAGCGACGACCCCGCCACCTCTCTTTACTACCTCTGGGACATCCTGAGTAAAGAAAATCTCTACGACCTAGAGGTCTTCACTCAGATTCGGCGAGCGAGCAACAAACTGCTCAAAGACAAGATGTCCTCCCTGACCAAACAAGCCCAAAAGACGGCAGAATACGCCGCCGAAACGGGGAATATTGACGTAGGAGCCACCGTTGCCATCGAGAAGGCGGTTGAAGCCCAAAGAGCGCTCTACGAAGACTCTGAACCCTTTAAAACGGGAACCGTCGTCCTCATCCACCGACCCACTCAAGTTGACCTCAACCGCGCCTGTACTGAATTTACCTCCTTATTTCGGCGTTCAGGCTGGGCGGTACGAGAAGACCAGTACGCCCATCGCGTCTGGCTAGAAACCTTCCCCGCTCTGATTTGGTCGAGCCTGCTAGCTAAACCCTTTGAGCGGCGGCGCACCTACGTCACATCCGAATTGCCCCGCATCTTACCCTTAGTCTGTAACCGCTCCCTCGCCAGTGAGGGATTTGAGTTGCTGGCCTCTGAAGGGGGGTCACCCATCTTCCTAGACCTTTACCAACGGCCTCAACATCTGGGAGTGTTCGGCACGTCGGGGTCGGGCAAGACCATGTTGCTGTGCGACTTGCTCGTCCAAGCCTTGCCCTACCAGATCCCATCGACCATTCTCGACTTTCCCCGTGACGATGGCACGGGCAGCTTCGACGGTCTGGCAGACTACCTAACTGACGATTGCAGCTACGCTGATACGGGTGCTTTGGAGGGAGGGCTGAACATGATGGAACCGCCTGACCTGCGGGGGTTTCCGGCCAAGGCACAAAAAGAACGACTTTCCCAGTCCACCGAGAACACCCTCGACCTGCTAGTGGGGATGGTCATGGGCTTTCAGAAAAAAGCCCTCGACATCAATGAAGATACGGTACGCTCTATCTTGCTACTGGCCTTAGAAAGCTTCTATTCTGACCCCGAAATTATCGAAGCCTTTGGCAACGCTTTCCAACGGGGATTCGGTTCCCCCGAATGGAGAACCATGCCCACCTACAGCGACTTCATCCCCTTTTGTTCGCTAGAGCGGCTGCAACTGCCCAACGCGACGGGAGAGATCCTCAGAACCCTCGACTACCTCAAACTACGGCTGCGCTATTGGCAGGAGAGCCGTTTAGGAAAATACCTCTCCCGCCCGTCTTCGTTTCGCGCCGATACGCCCATCCTGATCCTCAGCCTGCGGGGACTCAACAACGAAACCGATGCCGCCCTCATCGGTTCACTGGCCTACAATCGGGCAATCTCCCGCTCGCTGTCATATTCCGACAGCATCTTCCTCGCCGACGAAGCCAACATCCTGACCGACCACGACCCCCTGGCTCTAGCACTGGGACGGCTGTACGCCGTCGGGCGCAAGTCCGGCATCCGCGCCATCCTAGCCGGACAAGGACTCGGTTCTCTCTTGGGGTGCGCGGCGGCTGACAAGATCTTCGACAATATGAGCGTCAAGATAACGGGGAAAGTCTTGCCGCAGTCAGTCGATACCTACGCTCAATACTTCAAATACCCCTACGACCTGATCGTCTCTCACGCCGCCGAGAAGTTCGGCGTACACGCGGCTGAACGATACAGCCAGTGGCTCTACGATGCCGGACGGCTGATTCCGGTACGCCACTACCCCAGCGCGGCTTTGTTCGCGCTAGTGGCCAACAACCGCGCCGAAGCGTCCAAGCGACAGGCGTTCTGGGCAAAGTACCAAGGCGATCCGGTGCGGGGACTCTACGAACTGACCCAACAATTTGCCGCTTGAGGAAAGACTATGGCTCATCAAAGACTCAGAAAAATTGCCCTATTACTGGGAATGACTGCGGGAATCATCACCTTATCTGCCCTACCAGGGCAGGCGTTTCTCTCAGAAGCTCTCAAAGGACTCAGTACCATCACCCAACTCGTCCAACAAAAAGATTTCATCAAGTCTCAATTCACTAACCCCCAAAACTTAGTCTTTTTCAGCGAAGACGAGCAAGGCAATGCCGTTACCCTTGATGGGAGTGGCAACATCAGTATCGGGAATGGAGAAGGCGAGTCCATTTCCGTCAACTTGGGTAAGGGGGGGCTGCCGGATCTCAAGGACTTAATTGATCAGGTCGTCAAATTGGCCACCGACAACCAGCAATATGATGAAGCCGACGAAGCAAGCCACCATGCCGTCCGAGAAGTAACGAAAGCCAAAGCTGAGGGAACTCTTAGTGAGGAGGGACAACAAGCCGTTAGCGATCGCCTAGAAGCCACCACTGCCAATGCCGAAGCCACACAGCAATTAGGAGAAGACGCTCAAACGGAATTCGTTACCCAAAACGTCCTCAAGAAAATTGCCCGGCAAAACACGCACCTCGCCACGCTTTCGGGTTCCCTTAATGCTGAAGTCGCCGACCTCTCGACCAAACAGGACTTAGCCAACCAAAATTTAACCAATATTTCCGAGGGCATTGACAGCCAGAACCTATCAGGACAAGCCGAGAGTGAGGGCGCGGCACTCAGCGTATTGCACCTGACCTCAATGATGGGGATGCGCTGATGTGGTTACTTCAAGCTCCCGCTCAATCGGCTCAAGACATCCTCGACAACGGCATCCTCAGCCAACAAGCCGTGGCCGCCGCGATGGACGACCTGTGGAAATTGGCTCTCGACTCCGACTTATATAAAGCTGTCGCCGATATCGGAGCCTTTTTTTTTATCGCCACGCTGGCCATCTTCATCTTTAACTGGACTAAAGACGCGCTCAACGAAGGGGAGGCATTCTTGCCTTACGAAAACTGGATCTGGTTGGTCGTCGCCGTCGCCTTGCTAGCTAATGGGGGAGAACTGCTCAAAGATCTCACCTTCATCACCCGCGATGTGATGAACGAACTGAGCGAACAAGTTCTCACGTCATCATTAAGCGGTTCCAAAAACTTAATTGAAGCCTTTAATGAAGCCTCGACCAATGCAGGTGTCCAGGGATGGTACGAACAGGAATTGCGGCGCTGCGCTGGCATCACCGATCCCCAAGCGCGACAAGACTGTATCGACAAGGCCCTCCAGACCGCGAACGAGATCGCAAAGCGAGGCGCTCCCAACAGCGCTCCCAACCTGTGGCAGCGCGTGACCGGAGCGCTCAACATCGGCTCGACCATTGAAACGGCACTGACCGGGTTGATGTTAGCGTTGGGAGTCGCCGTGCAGTGGTTGGTCGAGATCTGCTGGATACTGACCGCGATTGTCGGGCCAATCGCGGTGGGAGGAACCCTACTGCCCGTGCGTCAGAAATCGCTCATTGCCTGGCTGATCGCCTTCTATAGCCTCGGACTGTACAAGTTGTTCTACAACATCCTCGTCGGCATGGTAGCAATGGTGCAGTTGAGTACGGGCAATGCCAATACCCTCCTGTTTAGCGTGGCGGTGGGGCTGCTTGCCCCCGTCCTGGCTTTGGTACTGGCTTCAGGCGGGGGACTAGCGACCTTGATCAGCCTCGGTTCAATCGCCGGACTCTCAAGCGGCAAAGTCGGCGGCTCGGCGATATCAGCCGCTAGTGGCACTTCGGCCATGGCAGCCAGGATGGCCTACCACCCCGCCGCCAGAGCCGCAGGTTCTGCCTACCAAAATGCCGTCTCTCCCACCTGGCGGCGGCGCATCCGAGCCAGGGCGCAAGATGCCACCACGCCCATTGTCCCCAGGAGGAATTAAATAAATGTCACTGCTGCTCAATAAAGCCAAAGCCAGAGGCACTTCCGAAACCGTCTCAATTAAAGACAACTTTGGCAAACTGGTCATCGTCTGCCTCGGAACCTCACTGCTGGGACTGATCTTCGATGTGGGGTTAATCGTCGGCATCTTCGGGATAGCCAACAAGCCTGCACCCGCGCTCGTCCAACTCGAAGATGGTTCTTCAATCGAAGTCGAAGCCGTTGGTTCGTTGGAGCGCACCGACAAAGCTATCCAAGATTTTATCAACAACATCTTCAGTACCGTATTTACTTGGACGGGGACAATTCCCTCAGACGACAAGCCAGGGACATTTATCGCCGATAAAGGCGTATCTATCAGCGATGAGCAGGGCAAAAATCTGGGTTCTGTGACGACACCGGCCTGGGAAGCTACCTACGCCTTTGACCTTAACTTCCGACAAGAATTCCTGCGCCACCTGGCCCAGCTAATCCCTCAATCGGTCTTCACTCACCGCAGCGATGTCGCCTTCATCCCCATCGAGATTGGCCAACCCGAACGCCTCTCAGAAGGGCGCTGGAAAGTGCGGCTGATTTCCAACTTGCTCTATACCACAGGAATTAGCCAGGCAGAAGAAATCATCCCCTATAACGTAGATATCTATATCAGAGCCGTCGTACCGCCCATTAACTCCAATCAGCAACACTTAGACACTCGCTCAAAAACCCTAGCCGCCCAAGTAAATAAGTATCGGCACTCAGCGATGCAAGTTGAGAATATCGTCCCCTACCAGCGAGAATCCTTAAAATGACAACTTCAACCTGGTCAACTCAAGAAATCCAAGAACTTCTGGAATTAAAAGGGCCTGCCCAGCCCGAAGAAACCCCAACGCCAGAACCCGATTCAGAAGAAAGTTCCCCGCCCGAAACCCAAGAGCGCCTTTCAAAAAGCCCCTACGCTCGCTTGGGCATTATCGCCCTCACCTGCGGCTTGGGGGCCGGACTGCTGGGGCTGATTTTCTCCCAGGGCGGCAACCTCAAATTGCGTCCCACCGTAGCCACAGGGGAATCAACCCCCTCGAAGATCACCGAAAAAAAACCGCCCACCCTCGAAGAGAAAAACGCCCAACTCGCGGGAGAACTCGCCCTCGCCCAACAAGATTCGCAAATGCGAGCTATTAAAGAAGACCTCGACAGCCGCTCGGACATTCCCCAAGTCGAAATAACCGCCGACGAACCTGTGGCTCAAAGCACTGCACAGTCAGTACAGTCTGCCAGGGCGAGCCAACCGACAACGGTTCCCGTTAGAGCGAGAACTCATCCTTACCCAACTTCATCACCCCCCTTGCGACCAACGGTTTCCGTCTCTCCAAGATTTATCCCGCCTCAGTCGCGCTTCCTCGGCACTCCAGCTACCGCTCAAGCGCTCGATCCCTTCCAACAGTGGCAGCTACTCGCCAGTCTGGGCAGTTACGGCAGTGGCACTAAGGGACAAACAGACGCTGCTACTCATAACGAAGGGGAACTGCTCCTGCCCGATGAGGAGACGAGAGAAACCCCCGAAATGCCCCCTCAAGGCAACAAAATCCCATCAGGGCAGCGAGTAGCGGGAAAACTAGAATCTTCGATTGTCTGGTCCGAAGGACTCAGACAGCCGATGAGCTTTGTGGTGCAGCTAAGCCAGCCTCTCAAAGACTCTCAAGGGCAAGCCATTATCCCAGAAGGCTCCCCAATTGTCTTTGAGGTCAGAGAAGTTCACAGCAGTGGGCTGGTGGTGGCATTCGCGATCGCGCTGCTGCGAGAAGGCAGGGAATATCCTCTCCCCAGTAATGCCCTCCAACTACAAGGCGAAAAAGGAACACCGCTCCTGGCCAGCCTTCGTAACGACATCGGCGGCGAACTGGCCGGGCGCGACACCAGCACCTTCCTAATGGGAGCCTTAAGCAAGGTAGGAGAACTGACTAACCGCGCCACGTCCACCTCCACCTTCAACGGCATTGGCGGCACGTCCACCTCAGCGACCTACGACAGCCCCAACTATTTAGGGGCCATCCTAGAAGGAGGCTTTGGCAACCTATCGGGACAACTACAGCAACGCAACCAGCAAGCCATTCAAGACCTACAAAACCGCGCTCAACTGTGGTGGGTTGAGGCAGGGGGGACGATCGAAATTGCGGTCAGCCGTTCATTCTATCTGGGAGAAACCGATGTTCAAGAATAACCCTTTAATAGTGCTATTGAGCCTGTCTGTCGCCCTTATCCCCCATTCCACTCTAGCGGGAGATATCTTGCAAGTGTTCAGGGGAAGCCCAAACGGGACTGTTAACCAGATACAGCCCATCACCGTCCCCCTCGCACCGGGCAATGGCGTTACCCTTAGCTTCCTTCCCTCAAACCAGACAATCGCCAAAGTCTGGTTAGACAATCCCTCGTTTGCTGTCATCGACAGTAACGGCTGTCTGTCAGGGCTACCTTCAGTCGGCAACTGCACTGGGGAAGGAGCAAAAGTCCTGCACTTGCGGCGCATCAACGATTTAACTATCCCCGGACTGCCCAAGACCAGTAGCACTTTGCTCACCGTCATCACGGAAAGTCCTTCTGGAGGAGGGATCTACCTTTTTAAACTCATCAAATCTCCCAAGCCAGGAAAACTGGTCTACGAAGTTATTGACCCCAATTCAACCCCTAGCATACTAGAAACTCATGTTCCTCGATAAAAGCTTCAGAAGCTTACAAAAACTGCAAAAATCGCTAAAATTAACCTATTTCTTCGCTACAGGCTGGGGAATCGCTTGGGTACTAACCTGGTTATTGCTAATCTCAACCCAGCAGAGGACGGTTGGACAGCCCCCTGCCCCCGACTTTGGACAACTGAGTTTCAGCCAGTTGCCGAGCGCTAGTGAGTCCGGCTCAATCAACATTCCCACCGACCTCAAAAAACAACTCAACTACGACCCGTCGCGGCAGTGGCAAGCCGGACAGTCTCCAGCCACGTTTCTTAAGCTGGGAGACTTTCAAGAATCCTTCCAACTGCAAGACTTGAGCCTCAAGGAGATCGAACAAAAAACGGGGCGCTCCCTGTCTAATGTACCTCTATCCCAATTTTCCCTCATCAAGAGCCAGACATTAGGCAGCCTAGCCGCCGGCAACCCACAACTCAACCAGCGTCGGTTGAAGCAAGTCCCCCTCGCTCAAGCTCTGCTGCGAAAGAATGGCTTCAATATCTCCCGCGTCGGCAACCAGAAAATCGAGCAGTTGCTCAAGCGCTATCCCAAACTCCAAAATCTCTCGCTCAATACTCTCAATTTGACTCAGTACCAGATTAGTGACATTCCTGGGCTGAAAGACCTTTCTCTGGGACGACTCAAAAATTGGGCTAATGCTTCTATCGCCGATATCCCTGGACTAGCCCTCATCCCCTGGAGTAGACTCCCCAACCCTCCTCTAGCATCAGGTGGCATCGCTCGCCTTGATCTAGCACTGGGGGAAGTCGAACAGCCAGCCACTCGCCCGATTTCAGGAAGTTATCAGGCGGGATTTGCCGTTCCCTGCACCAACAACTGCGCTCATATTGAACTGGGAGACAATCCCATTGCTGCCGGAAAACAATGGATATCGGGAAAGTCTCAACAAGTCAAAGGTGGGTTTGGCGTACTGGGAGCCTTGTTTAACGGGCAAGAATCCACAGGCAGGCATCCGTTTGGCAAGGCTTTCAAAGTCGCTATTTGGGAAATTGACGAACCCACCGGAACCGTAACAACCGCTTGGTTCTTCCGTATCTGCAAGCGGGGCTTCATCGATCTGGGCTGCTCACCTTACGGCGTCGGCCCTATTCCCGGATTTGTGTACCAGGAAAACGATTGGATATTTCTGGGAATTTAAAATACGATTTACCTTCTCAAGTGATGAACGTTATTTATATTGCCAAACACATCCGAAAAATTCAAACGATTCAGGCCAACCAACCAAGCGCCATTGAAGATTCTTTGTGGCGAATTGCTTCAAATGCGGAACTGTTTTGGAACGGTAACAATAATAATTTGAATTCTGATGGGACTCTCAGCGACCAACAACGGCAAAAGGTTTGGCAATTTATTAATAAATTTAAGTCTAGCTCGGAAGGACAAGAAGCCTTGAAATTATTCGAGAAAAGTCGTTAAGGCTTACCTTTTATCGCTTTTTCAACCAAAACAGACAAACGTAAACTACCCACCGCTAAAGCGGGAGTCTCCTTGCCGAAAAACAGATGAAAATTCAAATTCCGGCTACTGCCCCAACGCCTCAAAACAATGGTCATCCTATATGGGGACAATTGACCTCACCCACCGGACTGAGCCTAATGGCACTGATGGTGATTTTAGCTATCCTGAGTCTGATGGGGGAAGGAAAGAAAAAAGGCAAACTCTCTACCAGCTATTGGGGAGGGACGGCAGAAAAAAGCAAAGCCAGAAAGCAGGCATTACAGCAAATTGAAGCACCCCAACGTAACGCGGCAGCGCTCTACATCGGTACGCCTGATGAAGTGCTGCTCAAACTCCAACAGCAGTGGGTACTTGAAGGCTATAGCGACCAGAACTCAAGCCGCCGAGCCGCCCCCTCACCCGTCTTTCTCCCCGATGTCCAACAGGGAGTGTGCGTCAGTGGAGCAGCCGGAACGGGTAAGACCTTTAGCGTAATTGACCCTCTAATCCGTTCAGCATTAGACCAGGGATTTCCCTGCGTCCTCTACGACTTCAAATTTCCCACACAAGCGAGCCGTGCCGTCGCTTATGCGATTAAGCGGGGCTACCAAGTCCGTTTTTTCACGCCCAATTTCCCTTTTTCTGATGTCTGCAACCTTTTTGACTTCATCAAAGATGAAGAAGATGCCGTCGCGGCAGGGCAATTGGCAGAAACCATCGCTAAAAACATCGACCTCAATGCCAATGCCTCATCGGATAAATTCTTCGAGGATGCTGGGGCGACCCTAGTACAAGGCATCTTCTTACTGACAAAAGCCGTCGCTAGGATTAAAGGCAAGCAATATGCCGATTTAATGACCGCTTCGGCTCTCCTCTCGTTGCCCCAATTGGGCAAGCGCCTAGAAGCGGCCCGCGAGCGCGGTCAGTTTTCCATCTGGGCCATGCGCCCGATGGCACAGTTAATTTCCGTGGCCAATTCCCCAGAAACCGAAGCCAGCATCATCGGTACCGCCCAGCGCACCTTTGAGAAATTCCTTAAAAAAGACTTTATCGGCTCATTTTGCGGGACATCGACCCTACCATTAGACCTAGACGGGCGGCAGATGATTGTCTTTGGACTTGATCGCAACAACCGCGATATTGTCGGGCCACTGATGGCCGCGGTGATCCACATGGTCGTGTCCCGCAACGTCTCTCGAAGTGTTCCTCGAACTGACCCCTTGTGCGTCTTCCTCGACGAAATCCGCACCATCTACCTGCCTCAGTTGGCAGAATGGCTAGCTCAGAACCGAGAAGACGGCTTCTGCGGCGTTCTGGCTTTTCAAATCTTCTCTCAATTAGAAGAAACTTACGGAAAAGAGATGGCAAAAATCATTTTTGCCAACTGTGCCACCAAATTCCTGTTCAACCCGCAAGAAGTAGAAATGGCCGAATATGCCGCTAAAGTTTTAGGAGAGTTTGATGTGATTTATGGCAGCAAATCTCGCTCTCACAACTCGGGTAAAAGTTCTGGCTCTTCGCGTTCTCACTCGGACAACCGACAGAAGCGCTATCTCTTTGAACCCGCTCAATTTATGAAGTTGGGCAAAGGAAGGGCGATTATGATCAATCCAGGGTATGAGCGCGGCGAAGAACAATACGTCCCGATTAAGCAGAAGTTTAAAGTTCCCCGCGATGACCTGAGAGAAATGCAATGGTCACAGAAACAGTGGCCTAAACTCTGGGATTATTTTGTCGAACAATCCGCGCAGATTTCGGATGAAGTAAGGCGACAAGAATTTGAAGAAAGGTATCAATTGGTCAACGAACTTTTTTCCCTGCCAGAAGACACTAATAACAGCCAGTCAAAGGCTCAAACCATTCCTTCACTAGAAGCTCTAAATATTTAATACTCCCCTAACTCAGAAATGAAACGTGGTGTACACCAAATAGAACAATTACCTGACTTACCCGCCGACTACGAGCCAGAAGTCATTGAATTTTTTGACCAAGAAGGACTTTTATTAACGCAAACTCCTTTAGGCTCTTTTGAGAGCGATCGCCCTGGGGGACATCAAGGAGAATACTTAGCCGTTTATTTAGATGGGCAATTAGCCTTCTTTCTTGAAAAGGGGGAAATTCTGTTAAATCGACTGAACAATTTAGCTAATTTTCAAATGAGGAACTTATTCAATGACACTCATTAATGACCAGCAATCGGGGCAAGCTCAGCAAATCTTAATGCGGTTTTACGAAGAATTGCTGCGAGTTCAACCCGCTACTATCGATTTAAAAAGAAAGCCAGAGGAAGCGGAAGAAACGGAAGAAACGGAAGAGAAAAAAAAGAAAGACTCCCTGATTCAGAAAAACGACCTCAAGCTCCCTGAAGAAAAGCCCCCGCACGAAAATATCTCCATTCCCCCTAATATCGAATTTGAAATCTATCAAAACAGCCAGTTAATTTATCAAGCTAAAGCTCAAAGAAACCAAGGGCAAGCCCCCGAAGAAAATCCTCGTCTCTTCGGACAAATAGAAGTGCTTCAATCTCTGCCAGTGGGCACAGAAACGAATATCAAAAACCTTCAAATCAAGGTCAATAAAAAGACGGTTTTAGCCATTGACGAGCAAGGAAAAATCACGAATAATATTTTACGTCCTGCTCAAGAGAAAACGATTAGTGGAACAGAAATTATCAGCCAGCAACTTGCTCAACTCAACAATAAACTTGAAAAAGCGCAATCTGAAATTGCTTACCTTAAAAACATCATTGAAACTCAGCCTCAAAAGACCCTCAACCCGACCTTAGCAGAAACCGTCCAAGCTAGGCAAGAAAAACCCCAAGAACCGAAGTGGTGGCTAACTTATCCTCTAGGACAACAAATTAGGCAGCAGTGGCAAGCACAACACCAACCGCGTCAAACAGCCAGGACAATCCACTGGCTGTTTCAAAAAAATGTACCGAAAGGTGGTCAAGTCTATCAGATGCAGGACTACACAATACTCTACCAGCCGCAAGGAAATCGAGATAGCTATTCTCTGCGAGACAAGCAGAACAATGAGTTATTGAGCTTCAACCTCGATCTTAAAGGAAACCTCTCAATCGATAAGAACAACCTCAGCCGCAACGATGACCGAGCGATTCGAGAAATGAGGAGAGCGGACAGACAAGCTGAGACAGTCCGAACGGAAGCTAACCCCAGAAGCCAGCAGCTAGCCGGACAATTGCAGCAAATGGCTCAGCAACAGGGAACGTCCGTGCGACGATCGGGACAGCACTACAATCTAGCCGTCGATGCCGAAGGAAACATCGAAATTGCTGCCAGAGACGGTCGAGGCGTGATTTTCCAGCAAATAGCGCAAGGCGGACAGCACTATGTCATGAGCGATCGCCTGACTGCCCAAGACTTAAACTTCTTTGAGAAACAACTACAATCCTCTCAAGGACAAAAGCCAGCCACCGTAGAGCAAGTTCTACCCAGAGGACGGCAACGATGAAACAACTCGAAGACGATTTGAAAGCTTACCAGGCAGCTTGCCTGGACTTTCCTCTACTTGATCGCCCGTTAGTCCTACAGCAAGTCACAGCGATCGCTCAAGTCCTGGGAGTCCCGAAGCGCCCGTTAAGTTTGGCAGATATCCTCCAAGGAGAATTAATCGGTTCGGAGCGAGGACTGTATTTAATCGAAGAACTCCCTGCCCTGCTGCTCAAGTTACAGGGATGGGATAGGCATCAACTAGAGAGTTGGCTCAGTCAGAGCGTATCAATGGCTCGTTCGACTCAAGGAAAATACTTTGTCCTCTTAAATGCCCAAGCCGCCCCTCTTCCTGATTACCTACGTCCCCTCATCCCCTCTATCAACTGGTCGCTTCCGGGGCTAAGCGAGATAGAAAGTATTTTGGCCCAGGAACTAAACATCACTGAGAGTGACCTGGCGCTAAGCATCTCAGGACTGTCCTGGGAAGAAATACGCTTGGGGGTAAGATTACTAGATAGAGATCAACCTCTCAAATCTCAACTCATCAAGTTCAAGCAACAACAGTTACGCGCCCTCGGACTGGAATTCTTACCCTCCCCTAACCTTCCCACCTTTGGCGGCTTAGAGCGAATCAAGCAAGCTATAGCTCATGTCGCTCTCGATTATTCTCCCAACGCCCGTGAACTCAAGATCCCCTTCCCCAAAGGCTGGCTGTTGGCTGGCCCCCCAGGAACGGGTAAAACGTTTACGGCTAAAGTCTGTGCCGCAAAACTGGGATTCCCTCTCATCAGCGTGGGAGTGGATGTGGTCAAGTCTAAGGGATCTCACTATCTCAAACAACTGCTCGAACGCATTGAAATGGCTTCCCCTGCCGTCTGCTACTTCGACGAATTTGATAAGTTCTTCGACCCCGATGCTGCTTTAACAGGCGGGGGACAGACTAAAGAAGTCTTAGGAGTCTTGCTGACTTGGTTACAGGAGAAACAAAGTCAGACTTTTGTCATTGCTACCCTCAACCGCCTCGATGCCCTGCCGCCCGAACTGACGAGAGCCGGACGCTTTGATCGCCTGTTTTACGTGGGCTTTCCCAGCGCGAGCGAGCGCAAAGAAATTCTTCAACTCCACGCCGCCCAATACGACGCTCGTTATGGTGTAGGCAACGGGCCGCTATCTGAGCGAGACTGGCGAATCTTGCTGAATAAGACGCGAAAGTTTACCGGAGCCGAACTGCAAGATATCGTCACTACGGCCGTTAAGCAGCAGTATTATGGTGGAAATAGGACGATTGAACTAACGTTAGACAACTTTCTCGCCGCTCGCGCTCAAAAAACCTCTCTCTTTGAGCGAGATACTGAACGGGTGCTGGCCATGGAAAACCGTGCTAGATACGTCTGTGAGCCTGCTTCAGAAGAAGATACTTCGGTTTTTGCCCCTGCTAAAATGAATTTGTGGGGAGAATCGGCTTAAAGCAAAGATGAAAACAGACAGCATTTTCTACCAAATCTTTCTGAGACTTCCTGGGAGTTTTTTTGAGTTGATGGGACAGCCCGCCAGACTAGCCCAGAGCTATGAGTTTGCCTCGCGCGAAGTCAAACAACTGTCGTTTCGCCTAGATGGGTTATTTATTCCCAGAGGCGAAGAAACTGAGCGCCCCCTGTATTTGGTGGAAGTGCAGTTCCAGCCCGATGAAACCTTGTATTATCGCGTCTTTGCCGAATTTTCCTGTTTTTGAAGCAGTATCAACCGCCTTATCCCTGGCAGATTGTCATCATCTATCCGAGCCGCCGTGTAGAAAGAGAACAATCGCTTCATTTTGGGAGTTTGCTGAATCTGTCCGAAGTCAAGCGGCTCTACCTCAATGAGTTAGGAGAAGTGGGCGAGCGCTCTTTGGGCATCGGCGTGGTTAAATTAGTAGTAGAATCAGAAGCTCAAGCCGTTGAGGAAGCTAAGTCATTAATTGAAAGAACAAGAAAGCAACTGACCGATGAGCGAGTGCAACGGGAGTTAGTTGATTTAATAGAAACAATAATTGTCTATAAATTCCCCCAGAAAAGTCGAGAGGAGATTGAGGCGATGTTTGGACTAAGCGATTTGAAACAAACTAAGGTGTATCAAGAAGCTAGGGCTGAAGGTTTAACAGAAGGCGAAGAACGAGGTGAACAGCGAGTTCGCCTCGTTGTCGAAAATCTACTGCGAGTCCGCTTTGGGGAGTTAGACGAGGCACTACAAGCCATCATTGACTCCATCTTAGAATTACCCCCAGAAGAATTTACCCCTTTGTTAATGCAGTTATCCCGTGAAGACCTCTTGCGACGGTTTGGGTATGACCCAAATTTTAGCTAAATTCATTAATCCTTCTGATGAAAAATCGCAAAACCATAAGAAGCATAAGCTTGTAAAATTTGCACCGCTTTTTGATTGGGCTGTCCGGCTAAATAAGCCGTTAGAGCCAGCCAATCTTGGTAGCTAATGACTTCAATTTCGCTCTTCATAATCTCGCCTGAAAACCCTTTTTGCTTGAGTTTTTTATAGCGAGAATCCGAGAGTTTTAAAGTGTCCCACCATGCCCGCGTCTTTTCCAAAATTTGTAAGGCTTTATCTAAGGCAATAAAATTTTCATCAATGACTTGCAACTTAGCGATTTTTGTAGCTAACACGCTCCGTTTCTCCTCTATTTTTCTGTTGATATTCCGTTAACTGTTTTAAAAGAATTTCAAAGTTTTTTACATCTTCTGACTCAATACTAGGTAATTTAATCGCTCTCCATCCTGACGAGGTAAAAGTGGCTTTAAAAACCCTTGAATTATCTCGATTGCGTTTGAGATAGAGCGTATCGCCGTAGCTATACAGTTGGTACTTCCTCCCTTTGATCTGCTTAGTCCCAAATTGTTGTAACAGGCGTTCGGCAACGGGTGCGATCTCGTCCAATCGTTGCTGCTGTATCTGCGGGTTGTAAGTTGCCTGAGTTTTTGGCTCAGTCATTGAGCGCAAAGCCGCTTCATCACTAGCTTGAGCGGCAAACTTCCGCTTCAAAGCGGGCCAGGTATAGTCAGAGCTTAACTCACTGCCTGTAAAACTATCTCCTTGGTATTCAAAGCGGATGCCCCGAATCTCCTTCGAGCGCCGAGTCCTGTGCAGGACAACATTAACTTGTTCCTCCTGCAAAAACCGTACCCATTCTAGAATCGATAAATCCCTCTGGCACAAGCGAGCGAGAGTAGATTGAAGGTGAGCATAAGAGGGAACTTCCTCTGGCTGAGGTTGGTAGGTTGTTATTTTTTTAGAAGGGGGAGAAGACAGCCCATAGTGCTGTTCGAGGCGGCGGATGGCTTTTGACGAGCGAAGATAATCATATTTGTCCGACACACAGGAGCCATCAGCCCTGACTCGTCCGGCGACGATGTGGACATGATGATGAGCCGTATCGCTATGCTTGACGAGGAGATAGGGAACATCGTTAAATTCCATTTGTGCTAGGTAGTCACGGGCCAGCGATCGCCAAGTAGCCTCATCAAGGGGTTCGGCTGACGAAGTAGCCAAAGAAGCCTGAAAAACCGTTCGCTCCACACGAGGATTAGCTTGACAACAAAAACGGAACTGCCGAGCCAGAGCAGATGGCTCATTCCCCATCACGTTGCCATCAAGAACCTTGGCTCCTTCCTTGCCTAAAACGTAGGACAGACAACCGTAAAAGCCTCGTCCCTTGCTGATTTTGCCAATCATCGACGTTCTAACTCCGTGCGAATTTTGATTAACTCACAGACCAATACTTGTACCTCCGCTTGTAATTGAGTTGATACTCCCTCTTGAGGAAAGCGAGACAAGTCACTAGCTATTTGGGTGAGTTGGTGGCCTAATCGTCCTAATTCCAGGTAAAGCTTGATTTGGCTTGATTCTTGGGTGGCTTGGGTGCGATAGAAGTCACTCAGACTAATCCCTAGAGCTTGTGCCTTTTGGAGAGCCTGCTGCTTTTCCTTCTTCGACAGCCGCAGGCGGAAGATCAGCGATCGCTTCTCGGTCATGGTTAAATTCTCGGAATCATTAAACCAAGTTGAGTTTTTGGTCACGAAGGTGGGGGGAATTGACCGAAAACTTGAACACTTGTCCTTCGACAGCCACGAAGTGGGGGGTGTGGTTGCTTTAAAGATTAAATTTATCCTGCCACAGATCCCTAACACTTGGCAAGTTTCTTTGTCATTGAAGAATAGCGCGCTCGCGGGAGCGAGTCCCCAAAGGGATCGCTGAAATCTTAAAAAAATCTAAAGACCAATTGACCGCGAAAACAGCGCTTCATTACCCCTCAAATTTAGGAGCCAACTTTTCCCTCTATCAGTGTGGCCACATTGGACATAGCTTGCTCCTCTTCCTCTGTCACCTGTTTGGAGTTAAAGTGTAGTGTGTTTAAGCCGTAGGGAGGGGGGTCAGGAGGCACTCAAAGGACATGATATAAAGCAAAAAGGCAGGTAAAGGGTCAAAAAGGGGTCAAGGAAAAAAGGGACTGGGAGGAACAGCAGGGGCCATTGAGACAAAAAAAGTCCCTTTGAGGGGCAGTAACAGGACAAGGAGAGGACAAAGGAAAGTCTAAGTCTAAATACTCAGTTATTTCAGGAGAAAAAATGAGGAAAGAAAAAGAAAGGGGGTTAATTTTAGCAATGGACTTTGGAGGATCGAGTACCAAGTGCATCGGCGGGACATCCTTTGAGAAACGTTTTGTGATAGCAATGGAGCCAGAGGTCATCGAATTTCCCGCTTCGTTGTCGCGTCCCCGTGGCGAAGTCGGAGAAGCTGACCCCAAAGATCGCGCCTGGATCGAACTCGGAGGGAAATACTATGCGGTAGGCTACCTAGCTCAGTACCGTTTTGCCGCCCATCCCCAACTGTCTAGGCTCAAAGTCGAGACGGCTGTCTACAAAGTGTTAGCGGCAGTATGGGTAATGGCAGAAAAATTCAAGCTAGGGACGCAGATGAAACTGGCACTTTATTGTGTCTTGCCGCCGGGAGAGTCAAAGAACAAAGAGTGGCTCTATAGCCAGCTAAAGGAAGCTTTGAGGGAGTTTGTGACTCAGAGCGGGCTGATGTCGGTGGAACTCGTCAATTTTGATTGCAAGGCAGAAGGGTCGGGATTGTTCATGCTGCACCGAGCCAAGCGAGGAAACGAAGCCATCAGGTCATTGGTTTTGGCCGTAGTCATGCTGGGCTATCGCAATGCCAGCGTCCTAGCCTGCTATCGGGGGAGTGTCGGGGAGTCTGTGAGTGCTGATTTAGGGTTTGTCAAGCTGGCGGCTGAGGTACAGCAGCAGACATCAGGCTACCAGAAAGAGAGTCTAGCCACCGCTATAGCGACTGCGGGAGACTCTAATAATGAAGTGCCTCTCAAACGACTCTTACGCCATCGCTCGACTGAGCAGCAACAGGAGGAACTCGCCCAACTACGCCAAGCGATCTCTGATGCCCGTCAAACCTACACCATTAAGCTGAGGGACTGGCTTAGTGAAGCTTTGCCCCCCCAAGTTGAAGAATTGGTTTTTTGCGGGGGGACATCGGACTATCTCAAAACCGAACTGATGGCGATGTTTCCCCAATTAAGCTTGTACTTCCACGCTCAGGTCGAGTTACCGGCTGATGTGAGGGGCTTGAAGATGGGACATCGGTTTGCCGATATTTGGTGTTTGTGGGACTGCTTCAGCCCCCATGCCTTCAAAATCCCGAAAGTGAGTTAAAAGACAGATGACTATTCAATCTGAGGTTTGTCGTTCTCAACTGCATTTCAAATTCCGTCAAGGAACGCCCGATGCCTATTTAGTGCAATTTTTGAGAGATTATCCGCTCGCTCCTCTCAAGGAGTTAATCTGGGAAGCCACTTGCGCTTTTTGGCTGCCTATAGCCTGTCAGAAGTTAGGGCAATATACAGAGTCAGAAATTCTCGATCTCAGTCTCAAATCGCGCTACCTGTTAGAGAAACAATTGGATTATTTAAAGCAAGAGATGGGCATGACGGGAAGAGAATTTGAGTCAAACGAACCGGAAAAATGGCTCAAAGAAATCGCCAAAAAACTGTCCGAGTCTGACGAAAAAAACGCCGAAGAAGAGGAGTTTGAGTTTAAAAAAGAATTGACGAGGCAGTCAGAGGAAGCCTCGTCATCGGGAGGTACGGGCATTGTTTACAGTCTTGAAGGACTGCAATGAGCGAGAAAAATTAAAAAGATAGGAGGATAGGAAAAGAAATGAATGGACTGCATTTGGTGACGGGAGAAAAGGGGGGAGTCGGCAAGTCCCTCTGGTCGATGGCCTTGTTGGAATACTTGCGGTTACATTCAATCGAACATCAATTTTTTGATGCTGATCGCACCTCACCGGACGTGGGAGCGATCTACTTCCCAGAGATCTACAAGGGAGAAAGCAATGGTTATCAGCCGGATAACCAAAAAGGGGCAAGGAAACTCTACTTCAGTGAAGATGAGGAAGACATCTTTTTAGCCGATTCATTGTTCGACACGGCTTGTTCTCAGCTAACGCTCGTGAATCTGCCGGCTCAGGTACAAATAGTAGTTGATCGCTGGTTACAGGAGAGGGGAATCCTCAGCTTGGCGGCTTCTGAAAAGCTGCCAATGACTTTCTGGTTCGTGACGGACGGCTCGCCGGAGTCATTGGAGTTGCTAGAGCGATCGCTGTTGATTTACGGGGAAGACATCAACCATGCCGTTGTCCTTAATCAAGGGCTGTCTAAGCGGGTGGTGGAAACTGTAGCGGGACATCCTATCTTTGAGAAAATCTCTCAAAGAGCGATCGCGATGTTAACAATGCCGGAGCTTTCCCTCTCCTCTCCCGAAAAAAACCATCTTAAGGAAAAACGAATCATTCTGAGTGAAGCGGCAGAACGCACGAGCAATAGTGGGTTAACCCTGATTGCCAAACAGCGCATCAAAAACTTCTTGACCCACTGCCACCAAGAAATTGCCAAGACAAGTTTGTTTCCCACAACGGTTACAGCCAGCTAGATGATGTCAGAAACCCTAGAAACCCCCTCACCGAGCCAGGAGATCTGGGAGCAACAGGACGAACGAACTCAATCCCTGTTAGCCGAGGTGTTAGAGGACAAAGATACCGCCTTCCGAGTTAAAGTGTTGAACCTAGTCGTCAAACACGGACTAAGCAGCAATGACCCCTTATTTCTCGTCCTGGTGGCCACCGGAGCCTTACAGGTGATGCTCGAAGAAGCGCCTTCGGCTATTCACTTGTCTTTAGAATCCGTCAAGCAGCAACAGCAGCAGCAGGTCAAAGCCGCTCTCAACACGGTTCAAGCCGAAATTGCTCAAGCCGTCAGGCAGTTAATTGACAAGACCGAAGTGCTACAACTCAAGCGCCCTTCTAAAGTGCTGATACCGGGGTTGTCCCTGTTTGCGCTTGTTTTTAGCTTGGGGCTGCTCAGTGGCGTGGCAACGACAGTCGCTCTGCGGCAACTCGCCTCTAGCGGTCGAATGATGACCCTAGCCGAAACAGCCATCTTGCAGTGGGCGAATTCTCAGGAGGGCAAGTATGCCAAGAACCTCTGGGAGTGGAACGAGAGCTACCTAGAAAGTGGGCAATGCCTAAAGGACATGAGCCGCTTGAAAATAAAGTTAACCTTCGGCTCTAGCAAAGCCGTATCAGGATTTTGTGCTTTATGGGTGGTTCCCCCCAACCAGCGTCAATATCAGTGAGTCCAGCAGTCCTCTGGCCGGAACTGATCGCCCAATGGGTAGAAAAACAAGAACAAATATTTCCTAACTTCCCGCCGCCTCAACCGCCAACTCGAAAAACTCCCTTTTTTCTCTCGGCTTCACTAATAGCAATGGTGGGATGGGGAGCGATGGTAGTCGGGGTGCTGGTCACGGGCGATCGCGCCGTCCAAGGACTTTTAATAGTAGGGTTGTCTGGTTTTGCCCTGGGAATTTGGGGATTGTGGCATTCCCTCAAACCAGAGCAGCAGCAGTGGGAGCAGCAACAGTGGCGCCATTACCAATCCTGCCTGCGGCAGTGGGAGAACGCTCAAAAGCTTCTAAGGCGCTCAAGAAAAAGGCAATTTCGGCAACTATTAGCTGGAAAAGTCCTTTCTCCGACAGCTAAGAAAGCCGTCTGTCCTAACCAATGCCAAAAAACCTTAGTCACTTCCCTGAAGCGTCACTGCCCTCAACTGAGTGCCTATCTGGGATGGGAATTTGCCTTTGAAGAAGAAGTTTTCCGTCCCGCTCTGGCCTTAGTAGACGAAAGAACGGGGTTGAGCCTGGTTGTGGTTATAGATTTAACCCCAGCATGGCAGAAGTTTTTCAATGAGGGTAACTGGGCGATCATTCGAGTGAGTGAGGAGCACTTGAAAAAGCCGACGGATTTTGGCGCTGGTTTAGCCAAAGCGATCGCCCTGATAGATTGATAGTCAGCCAAAAAGGACAATTTGCCAGCCGCATTGGGCACTTCTCACTTGGCTGGTCAGTGCCGTTGTTGCGCGTCAAATCTATGACTACCTACTCGGTTTGTGGCTGCCAATAAGCGCGATCGCTGATTGGCAGCACCCATTCTGCGGAGTCAGTTCGGGACTTCATAGTCATCCTCTACGACTAATTTTCCCTCTTCATAGTAGTGATGATCTCGTTTAAAGTTGACTCCTTTGACTTGATAAAATCGATCTACCATAGGAATTTCTCCAAAAGATAAAAAAGTAATCACTTTCAAAAAGTCTGACGACTTTTAAAAGCACAGAGTATCTGTGCAGATACCCTGTGCTGTCTTGCCAAAGGCAAAAAGTCCCCTGATTAACGGCTGAGTGTTGCCGTTTTCTGCCCTTGTTCCAACAACGCCTGCTTGACTGCCTGGGTGAACTGAGGGTTAGTAAATTTCTGTACGTCCTGCTCAGACAGTCCCGTACTGCCTTGAGGGAGGGGCTGTGCCTTCCAGGTCACGTCCTCTTGGCCCATCTGAGGTTGAGCAATCATCTTGGGCTGGTGGGTTATCTTGTCGGTCAGAGTAAGAGTCGTTCCGTCCCAAGTAACCGTATTATCCTTACCTTCAAACTTGACAACGTTTTTCTCAACCGAAAAGCGTTCGGGGTGAGAGAGTTGTTGTGCCTTGAGGAAGGCGGCCAGTGCAGGAGCGACTTGTTCAGTACGCTGTTGTTGAGAGATGAGGTTGTTCATTTGATACTCCTGAGATAGCGGTAAAGTCGTGAATAAATCCTTAAGTTGAGGAGAAATAAGACGATCACCTGCAATGATAGCTGTCCGTTGGGCTGGAAGTGGATGGTGAGAATGACCATTGACAGAGGCTTCTGACTCAACAGATTGGCGTGGTGTAGAGCGATCGCCAGCAAGAGAAACTCGTTTCTCTCGCTCAGACAACTGGGGTGAGACAGGAAGATGCGCCTTCAAGGGGGGCTTTTCTAAGAGCCGTTGGGGACGTTTGATGTATTTGGCATTTCTCTCGGCACTTTTCTCATCAGGGCAACCGATGAGATTGAAAACATCAGGTTTGTCAACGAGTTGGACATTCCAAGCCCAGGCCACGGGGAGATCGTATTGCTCTTTCAATTGCACCGAGAGAGCATGCAAGTCTTGATATTCCTGCTCGCGGTCATTAGGAAGAACGTGAGGGACAGTTGTTGGCTCAGTTAAGGAACTTGAGACAGGTTGCCTCTCTCCAATGACAGCCTGCTTCGGCTTGACGTACTCCTGTTCCATCCTTCCGGGTTCAAGATAAAAGGTAGGCTGGCCCTCTTTCTGCCACCAGTCAAGCAAAATGCCGACTCCATCAGTATCAGGAGTCGGTTTTTCTAGCCAAAAATAGCGATAGGCAACCAGAGGGCGATCTGATTCATCTATTTCCCGCGTGGCGACGGCTAAAACAGCGTAGCTACCGAATTCTCTGGCTAAGAGGGTAACTTCCCCGTTTGGAGGAGGATAGTTGTCGTTAAGACGAAATAAATCGTTGTGGACGGCTTCTCGAATGGGTGAAGGAACAGCTTGGCTCTCCCAACCAATTTCAGTCTCAAAGCCTTTGGAAATCCATCGCTCATGGCGGGGGGAATAGATGGGAGTCTGGAGCTTACGGGAAAATTCGCCGATGGTCGCTTGGAGGGTTTGAGGAGAAGAAGTTACCGGAGTTGCTTCCTTAATTGAGGTTAATGCGGGATAGAGGCGGGTAAAACTCATTAGTTGCTCAGCCGCTTGCTTAATCAGTCCCTTTCGCTCAGTGTGAAACGTCACGCTACCATCGGCAGTGACGGACATCAGATTGTATTCGGCAGGACGGTTTTTAGCGTAAGCCGCGAGCAGCACTTCATCTGCGGGGCGAGTGATAGCGAAATCATAACGCTGGCCGATGATCATAAGCTCAGTACCATTAGCCCTTTCGTAAAAGTAAAAATCATTAACTGAATCGGGCCACTTGTTATATTCAGGAACACCTGCCGCTTGATAGGCAAGCGCTCGCTCAAAAGCCGTTTGGACGAGAGTGGGGAGTAAGTCGGGCGGCGTTGACATAGAAATCTCCTCATTTTGGGGGTAGTTTGTTTTAGCAATCTCTTGTGACACTCCAATTCCTCGGCAGTAACCCTCAACTGTTGCCTCAAATTGATAACCGCGTGCCGTCAGAAAATCCTGCACTAAGCGGTCAGTGCCAGCCGCTTTGCCCACGACGAACTGAGCCTCTTGCGCGATCGCGTTCTCTAAGAGAGGCTTGTATTGCTCAAAGGTAGCTAGCGCAGCCATCGCTCTATCCTTAAGCCGATTGGCTTCAAGCTTGGGGTTGTCAGGTTTGGGAGAGGAACTCACTTTTTGGGCGATCGCGCTTCGTTCCCTTGGCTGTGCGGCTGCTTGTAGAGAGTCAAGCGTCGCCTTGTCCTTATGGCAAATCGTCGCCGTCGGACAATGCTTTTGAATGAGTTCAGTCACTGATTGCCAAGTTTGCAATCGCTTTGCCTCATCTTGACCCCCAGCTAATCCTGACCCTAAACGATAGGGAATCTGGATCGGTAAAATTAAGCGATCGCTCGTGACTTGAACCTTCTGCAATCCTTGAGCTAAAGCACTTAAATCAGTTTGTACTGTATTTGTACCAATCTCATTTTGACCAGCTAAGTTAGCTACCCACAGTTGGTCGTCAATCTGAACGAACTGAACCTCACCTGGCTGCCAGCCTTCAGTTTGAAACTTCTCGCGGTAACGCTGGTAGACTTGGGGATATTGATCTTTAATTTGAGCCGCCAGTCCTGCACCCATTATTCCCTGGCAATTGACCTGGTGAACGATGATGCCTTGAGAAACTTTGAGTAAGTCTTGATGAGTGTGGGTTAAACCTTGATGGTTAATAGATTCGAGAGTTTGACTTTGAGTTAGCACATAATCCTCCGGTAAGTACCAGGGACGAGATGCTTCTTTACCTAAGAGTGCGTGAGCGTCGGCTTGTTGGTTATAGACAAAAATACCCTTTTGAGCGCGAGTTGAGGCCACATAAAGCAGTTCATACTGCTGTGCCCTGAGATCGGCCTTTTGTTCAAGATCTTTAGCGTTCGTAATGCGAGGATTAAAGTGCTCGATAATATTTTGCTCATCAATGGCGACATATTGCTTGGTTTTGCCCTGGGCCATGTGATAAGTCCGAGCATAAGCATAATCAACTTTGGCATAAGCCGCTTTAAAATCCTCTGATTTTTGCCATAAAATCTTTTTGTCTTGAGCAGAAGTTGCTTGCTTCCACTGCCTATCTATTTCAGCTACAAGAGTTTGAAACTTCTGTTGGCTGTCATTAGCCACCACTTTAATCAGGAAAGAATCGCTATCTTCACTTAAAGGAGAAACTTCCAATAACCAACAAGTCAATCGGTAGGGGTCTTGCTCACCCTTGAGTAATTTGGCAGATTTAATACTTATCTCTTGAGCATTCGTTAAAGCTAACTCACCAGAGAT
>JBGTNM010000515.1:0-6163 GCA_041743025.1 Microcystaceae cyanobacterium | reverse complement strand
GCAAAAAAAACGCCACTCTTTTGAATTCTTACGCACAATTGGACATTTGCGATCGCGTACTAACACCCTTGGCGCAGTCATGCGGGTTCGCAACGCCTGTGCGAGTGCCATTCATCGCTTTTTCCAAGAACGCGATTTCTTGTGGGTACATACCCCAATTATTACGGCAAATGACTGTGAAGGCGCGGGGGAACTGTTTACAGTGACGAGTTTCAATCTGCAAGAAAACGCTAACAAACGGGACTTTAGCGAAGATTTTTTTGGTAAACAGGCTTATTTAACGGTTAGTGGGCAATTAGAGGCAGAAGTCATGGCTTTAGCCTTTCAAAATGTCTACACTTTCGGCCCCACTTTTCGCGCCGAAAATTCTAACACTTCCCGCCATTTAGCTGAATTTTGGATGGTCGAACCGGAAATGGCGTTTTGCGATTTAGAAGGGGATCAAGATTTAGCAGAAGAATTTTTAAAATACATATTTAAAGCAGTTTTGGAATCTTGTCCAGATGACATGGAATTTTTCAATGATCGCATCGATAAAACCGTTTTAGAAACGGCAGAAAATATTATTAACAATGAATTTGCGCGTATTACCTATACTGAAGCGGTTAATTTGTTAGAAAAATCTAACCGACAGTTTGAATATCCGGTTGAATGGGGGATTGACTTACAATCCGAACACGAACGCTATTTAGCGGAAGAATTGTTTAAAAAGCCATTGATTGTTACCAATTATCCAGCGCAAATTAAAGCTTTTTATATGCGTCTAAATGATGGTGGTAAAACCGTTGCAGCAATGGACATTCTCGCCCCAAAAATCGGGGAAATTATCGGCGGTTCGCAACGGGAAGAACGCTTAGATGTCCTAACACAACGCCTAGAAGCATCTGGACTGAATCCTGACGATCTTTGGTGGTATTTAGACTTACGCCGCTACGGAACCGTTCCTCATGCCGGATTCGGATTAGGGTTTGAAAGAGTGGTACAATTCATGACAGGAATGGGCAATATTCGAGATGTCATACCCTTCCCTCGAACCCCCTTAAGTGCAGAATTTTAGTGATTGTAGGATGGGCCTTTACAATGAACAATAAACAATGATTAATTAACTAGTAGGGTGGGCATTGCCCACCTTCTTTATTAACAACGTTACTGATTTATCGAGTAAACCCTTCCCTTCCATCCTCCGCCCTTTCCTTGCCAGTGACGAATAGCTGAATCAATTGTCATTAGGGTATAAAGAAAGGCAATGATAGGTAAACTCAAGCCCCATAATGGCGAAAGTTGATACAGCCTCAAAGTTGGTAAATAAGAGACTGTCATTAACAACCAACTCAGTAAGCCTAAACTCGCAATTAAGTTATTCCCTATCAACAAGCCTAGCATTAAACTCATAGGCGGAACGAGATAAACTATTATCATACTAAACACTGTTCCTAGTAACAATAATGGAGAATAATATAACTGAGTGTAAGCCGTTCGTGCTACCATATTCCAAATCGTATCTAGAGAATCATAAGAACGTAAGCTTTTTGTTTTTTCACTCAACCCTAACCAAATTCCCTTAAAAGGTATTTCAGGATGACTTTGTAAATAGGATTTGACTTGTGAAGCGAGAGAACAATCATCAATTAAAGCATTTTTGACTGATTCAATTCCTCCAATTTTATCCAAAACTTCTGAACGGATTAAAATACAACCTCCTGCTGCTGCTGCCATTTTTCTTTTAGGATTGTTTACCCAAGAAAAAGGATAGAGTTTTTGAAAGAAAAAAACAAATGCTGGGATTAAAAACTGCTCCCAAAATGTCTCGGTTTTTAACCTTACCATCAGGGAAACTAAAGCTAAGTTTTTTGCTTCTGCTTCGGCAACTAATTCTTTGAGATTAGTTGAATGATGTTCAATATCAGCATCCGTTAGAAGTAAATAATCAGTGTTTAAATTTTGCTGTTTTACCAGACGAATCCCTTGTTCTATTGCCCATAATTTTCCTGACCATCCACTCGGTAATGGCTGTCCCAATACTACTATTAATTTATCAGATTTCTGACATTGCTTGGCAACTTCTTTGGCAACTTCTCCTGTTCCGTCTTCACTTTGATCGTCTACTAAGATAATTGAAAATTCACCTGAATAATCTTGAGCTAATAACGATTTCAGACTAATCGGTAAAACATCTGCTTCATTGCGAGCAGGAATAATAATGCAAACTGAAGGAGCAGCTATTAATTCTTTACTTTCAAGTTCGACTTTCTGATTAGCTAGCCAAAACTGTCCTCGAAAAATTAGTAAATATATCCAAATGAGTAAAGATATAACAGTCATTGCCAATAGTATATTTTCCATCTTTTATTTTAATCATTCCCTACAAAGTTAATTGAACATCTTTATTAAAAAAACGCCGATAAACTCCTTCAGTAATTAGAATAGCAGTCATTAAATTAGTTAAAGCAATCATAAACAAAATCAAAATTTGATAAGATGCCGCATTTAATGGCTCGATTCCTGCCAAAACCTGCCCAGTAAACATTCCTGGCAAACTGACAATTCCAACTACCATCATTTGATTAATGGTTGGGATTAAACTAATACGAATGGCATCTTTTTGATAAGTAGCGATCGCCTGTTTAGAAGTTGCACCCAAGCACAGGTGAGTCTCCACCTCTAAACGATTGTGACTGATAGAATTTGCTAACCGTTCCCCTGCCAGAGAAGCACTATTCATCGCATTACCTAAAACCATTCCAGCAAGCGGAATTAAGTATTGAGGAGAATACCAAATATCTGGCTGAATAATCAATACCATTGTATACCCTAATGTCAGCGTGCTACTAGCCAAAAGTACCCCCCAAACCACAGGCAATAAACCTTGTTTTTTCTGGCTAATACGATTAGTAGCAGCAATCGCAGCAATCGTTAACATGATGGCTAAAATCCCTAAAACAGCTAGGGGGTTATTAAGGGCAAAAATGAGGGCGATAATATAGCCAACAACTAATAATTGTAAAAGCGATCGCCCTGTGGCAAACAGTAATTGCCCTTCCAATCCTAGCTTTTGCCAAAAAGATAAGACAATAGCGATTCCGATAAGGCCTAAAGCCCAACCCAAATCAATAATATCTAATTCAATAATTTCGTTCATTACTATGATTTGAATGATTAAATGAGGACTATGATTTGAGGGATAGCTGGGAAGGGGTAATTGCTAACGGTTGTTGTTGAAGAATACTGATGCGAGAATGAGTAAGCCAAAACCTAAGCGATACCAAACAAAAATCCAAGTATCTCGTTTTTGTAAATAGCGTAATAGCCAAGCGATCGCTAAATAAGAAAAAACGGCTGAAGAAATGATTCCTACAACGACTGGAAACAAAATATTCTGAGGTAATCCCGTGTCTAAAACGTCTTTTAATTCAACTAATCCTGCTAACGTAATTGCGGGGATTCCTAACAAAAAAGAAAATCGCGCTGCGGTTGCTCGTTCTAAATTCATAAATAACCCTGCCGTTAGGGTAGAACCTGAACGAGATACCCCTGGAATTAACGCTAAAGCCTGAGCAAATCCCATCAATATGCCATCTTGGACACGAATGCCGTCATATTGACGCTGATGCGTCCCCACTTTTTCCGCGAAAGCTAATAATAAAGCCATCGTGATAGAAGCTAAAGCGATCGCAACCATACTTCGCAGAGGAGAATTATCCAAGTCAGTCACGAAAACTTTCAGTAACAACCCACAAAAGACAATCGGCAAGGTTCCCCATAAAATACCCATTGCCAAGCGAAATTCGTGCGATTTGTAATCAGACGTTCGGATGGCTTGTAGCATTCCTCTAATAATTTGGCTGATATCTGACCAAAAATACCATAAAACTGCCGCAATACTGCCTAATTGAATGACAGCCGTGAACGTAACCCCTGGATCACCCCAACCCAAAGCGACAGGCACGACTTTCAAATGAGCGGTACTACTAATCGGTAAAAATTCGGTCAATCCCTGTACCATCCCCAAAACAGCCGCCTGAAACCAGTTAAAATGGGAAATGGGATCGCTAGCGGCAGCTTCTAACGGCGTTTGCGCTATGCTGGCATGAGCGACCATCCCCAGCAGCCCTCCACAGAAAATTAGTCCACTCAGATAGTGCAAGGCTTGACGGTAAGATTGTTTCATGCAGATTTTCAGTTGGCTTTATTTAGGTCTAAGAGATTTTAGCGATATCCGTAGGGGCACGGCAATAGAATTCTTACGGTGACAGCTATAAACTTATTATCGCCGTGCCCCTACCTACCACATCAAAACCAACCTTGACAAAAGACCTGAATTGCCTATAAACTACAGGTTACAGTTCGCTGTGCGAGAGAAGATACCCAAAACCCCCACACCACTCTCTCTCTTACTACCCACCTACCCGGAAGTTGTCCCACAGGTGTAGTAGGAAGTAATTCATAAGGGATGTCGGACATCTTCCATTCTCCGTCTTTTCTCCATCCTAAGCGATCGCCCAGTTTACATTCGGTTTCGTCATCAACTTTCCCACCACATTCGAGCCAAATTTTTTTCTGAACGCTAAAACCGAAGTGACCGCCACTGTATTTTACCCATAGTCGGTCGATAAGACGCAAATCCTCACAGGGGAATTGTTGAATACCAACGTAGCTTAAATATCCTCGTTCTGGTTTTCCCGCCACTTCTAGCATTACTGTCACTGTTTCGCTGTCTGCCTCGCGCCAGCGTCCATTAGCGAGATAATTTAATAAAGCTTGATAGCGGTTGGGAATTTCTTCGCGCACGACTCGCAAGACATTTCCTTCGCTGTTAGGATTATCTGTCCAAGCAATTAACCCTTCTGCCTCCCCCCTTTTTAAGGGGGGTAGGGGGGATTGCCTCCTGCCTCCTGCCTTATTTATCTCTGCTTCAGTAGGCAATCTATAATCATATACCTTCCCTTCTGTTTGCAAGCTTGTTTGAGTTGCCAACCACCCACAGAACCAACGTGCATCCTCCCATTTAATTCCGGTGACGGGTTGGTTTTCTGAGTTTGGAATAATGGTGATCAAATCTGCTGTGGAATGAAATTGTTTTGATGCTTGATCTTGTAAGAATAATTGGTACTCACCTCTAGTAATTGATTCGGAAATGGCTGCTTTTTCATCAATAGGCGTTAAATTAGCAAAGCGTTCTTCTAAAACAACCTCTGCCTTTAGAGAAGGAGAATTCGCAAAATGGGTTTCTAAACTAACTTCTGATGTCTCTGCGTTAACTTCTTCTTGCAATGCTAGGTTAAGACGTTTGACAATTTCGGGACTAACTTCTCGTCCTTCGTTTTTACAGCGATTGGCTAATTTTAGTTTTTTGAGTCCTGGATTATCTAAAATAACAGAAATTAAGGGATCAGCATTGCCTAAAGCTGCATAAAAGCAAATTACTTCATATAATCGTTCATTATCAAGATTTTCCAGAAGAATATTCAATCCTGCTTCTCCCATTTCTCTCAAATGCAGCGCCGCAAAATATTCTTGGAAAGTTTGATGAGTAAATTCATAAACACTGAGTTCTTTTTCTTGCAATAATCCGGCAGTTTCTAGCATTTCTGTAAAAAATTCAGTAGCAGATAGATTTCGTTCTTTACAGCATCGTTGTAAGGTGTCGCTAATCCAGCTTTCTCCTTGTTCTGGGGTAAATTGCGCTATTTCTGCTTGCATCAACTGCCACGCCAGTACTTGTAATATTCGCTTGTTTTCGCTAGCAGTAAGCGTTAATTGGGTGTTTTTGGCAAAAGGACGAGTCCCTAGGAGGAGTTTACTAATTTCTTCATAGAGTTCTACGCGCCGCTTGGGAAGTTCGAGATTGGCGCGGTGAGTTGCAGCAATCATGGTAATGAGGAGAGGGTTTTTGGCAAGTCCAGTGAGTGATAGCGATGAAAAGAGTTGATTAGTGAGATTTTTAGCCATTTTGTCGGCTTCTTCCTCACTTCTGAGCTTCGCTAATTCTGACGAGAGACGTTCTGGTTCTGGTTTTTCTTGACGGCTCTCCCGTACCTGTGGTGATAAGAACGGCTTATTAAAATAAGCAAGCTAATAGTTTCTCTCGTAAAGATTTAAAGGTATTAAAGCCATAACTTTGTCGAATAATCAATTTAATCTTAGTATTTAGACCTTCCATAAC
>JBGTNM010000514.1:0-2735 GCA_041743025.1 Microcystaceae cyanobacterium | reverse complement strand
TAACTCTGTAATCATGTAGGTTCAATTCCTACCGATGAGTGAGACGTTTGAATCCATCTCCTACGTGCTGCTAAGTAACATCGAAGTGGTGCGAAGCTAGGAGAAAAGTGGATAGCTGATAGCCGAATTTAGTAATTCCGCCAGGGAAGTTATCTATGTCCAACATGGTCTAACCATTCGTAAGCTTCGTAAAGTAAAAGTAGTGAAACGGCTAATACACTACAACCAAAAGGTTTCAGAGGAAAGGATATGGGATATTTATACTCATATTTAAAACACCTTCTTGCTTTTCTCCCATGTAGCTAAAATTGCCTTCGGCTCTAGGGATACTCCAAGATTCTCTCCAATCGCTGTGATTAGTTTGGCATACGCTGGTTGTACCAAGTGACATCTATAAGATAATTCAGCCTGTTCGACTTGATGGGCAAAAAAAGATGGTGAAATGCTAAAAATTAGCCGATGAAATGGCTTTCGTTGTTCCAAAAGTAGCGAGGTATATGCTTGCTGCCTTAGAGACGAATCAAAACGACTATTCGGGGGGACAAAGTATTGCTCCCATTCTTCGTTCCAGTTCTGTCCCCAATTCTCTTTATGCCTATTGATATCAGCCCTAATGCGAGCAGATGTTTCTCTACCACCATACTCGCTAAAGCAAACTCTGATAAATCCTCTATAGGCTATCAAAAAATTACTTCCCCAAATGGGTAGACTTTGATATACCAACTTATCCAATTTTCTTTTGATTTCTAGAGCTTCTATTGGTGTTATTTTACCCCAGTGTCCGACGTAAGTACAATAGCAGAATAAATCGTTAAGACTCGATGTTAACTCGTCAAGGTCTTTAAATCGACGCTCCATTAAATCTCGACTCACTGCCAATCAGCTTTCGAGCCGTTTAAGGCTTCTATTAATTAGATAACCAATGAATGCAAGGAGGATAGGAATTAAGAGGCTGGAAATCGCTTTAAAGCTTGCTGTCCAGTTGGATAATTGAGAGCTACTTGCCACATCTAGTCCTCCGTTATTTGGCTGTGTGAAATTATGGTTGGTGCATTCCAAAAGTCAAATGTAGATATAAGCTCTTTGGTAGGCTCTAAAGCTGAATCAGGAACGATAATCTGTTTAATAAAATCACGGAAGTTAAATCGGTTGCAGTTCATGAGTAGCCAAAAACCGTCAGTATTTTCTCTATTCTTGAACATAGTTTGAAATCTAGGCTCTTCGAGCAACCGATCAATTTCAGAGAGATAGGAACGTAGTTTTTGAATTTTCTTAGAACTGCCTTGGCTGTATTGTTTTCCCAATAATGGCTCACAGTTTAGTCCTTGTTTATTATGTTGAATGATGCGCCATTCCTTTTGCTGAAAATATGCCAGAGGTCGATTTCGTTGAGAATCAGCCACTTGAAAAAGGCTTAAAAGAAGTTCTATATGTTCAATAATATTCGCTATAGGAACTCTGTTAGTATCAAAAAGTGGATAGATTTGCTTGGCTAAATTCTCGCTGAGACGTGAAGCAGCTTTGATAACACAATCAGGTTCATCATCAAGGTTTTGACCCATTTCTCTCAACTGTTTAATCGTTCGGGTGTCCTCACAATTACTATCAGCTAACGCCTCAATATGTGCCAACGCAACCAGCAGTTTACGTGCCTCCAATAGACGGGAAATAAGCTCGAAACTCAGTGTAGAACTCGTGCCATAACTAGACAAAGGCGACTCGGAATCAACGACATCACGATAGTAATAAATTGTGGGAATAGCACCTAAAGCGCGTGCTTCAATTGGATCGAGTCCAATGGCAAAGTCACCGAACAGATCGAAGTGTGACCAAGGAGGGATGTTAGCCCCTTCATAATGGGATGACGAATATCGCAATCCTGCAATTTTTCGCTTTAGTTCAGAAGGTGTTGCTAGTGTAAAGCAAGCACGAACCTGAGTCATTTGAAATTGCTCACGAGCTTCTCTATTAGAATATGGATTAGTAGGCATTAAGTCCCAGAAACCAAAGCGATTCTTTGTGTGTAAATGATCTGAATTGCGAACAGAAAACCGTTCAGGGGTAAGCAGAAGACCAGTTTCTAGAATCGATTTTAGCGTCAGATATCCAATTTGGCAGCGCAGTTGTTCTAAGGAAGTAGCATCTCGTGTTGGGATGCGCCGAGATGCCGACAAGTAACCAGGGAAACAATGGTAGAGAAGCAGTGACATTAATTGGATTGTGCCTCCTTAGCCAATTCCCTTAATTTTTCACACTGGTTGGCAGGAAAATTGTAACTTTTATTGTTTGCCTTAACAAAGCGACTTAATTCTTCACAATTATCGTCGGCAAAGGCACGAAAAACAGCCGTTGTCTGAGTCAACAAAAGTGCCTCTTTTTGAGCTTGGTAAAGCTGCTCTATTTGTTGTGGAGTACCTTTACCCACTAGCGAGCAATCCTTGTTATCGGTAGCCTTAATACTAGCTGGGATACACGCTCGCCTGACTTTTGTTATGTAGGGATACTCTACTCCTTGATATAATTGCCATTCATACATTTTAATCAGACCCGTCAATTCAACCTGCTTGTTAACAAGTTTCGCTGTGTATTTAGTATCTGTATCTGTCATGATATAGCTATCATCTTCAAGACGGTCAGGAGCAGGAGCAAAATTAGAGCCGAGTCGCTGATTATATTTTTTTCTAATCATCTCACTATCATCAAATGGTTCTAGAACAATTCCAGTCGCGGGTCTG
>JBGTNM010000513.1:0-2941 GCA_041743025.1 Microcystaceae cyanobacterium | reverse complement strand
GATAACCTGGGTTAGGACGAGTCGAGGAATCATCTCGATAACCTGAACCTGGACGAGAAGGATAGTCAGAAGAGCCTGAACCCGGACGAGAAGAATAGTCATCGCGGTAACTATTCCGTTGCGGAGGATAGAGATAATCATCATCTTTATCCCCAATCAAAGTCTTACGAATCGAACTAAAGAAACCTTCATTATCTTCTTCGTACTGTAAACGAACTTCTCGATTGATTTCGTACAACACATCCTGTAAATCAGCTTGCGCTCTATCTAAACGTCTTTCGTCATTTTTATCTAGACTATCGAGGATTTCAGCGCACAATGTTTCAACTTGTCGACGGTAGGGGCGAGTAAATTCACTCCCAAAGTCTAACGTAACATCCTTTAAGCGGCGTTGAGCTTGATCAGTTAGAGATTTAGCACGATTGCGTTTTTCGACCCGTTCGCGGCGTTCTCTGTCTTGTTGAGAGAATTCTTCCGCATCTTTAATCATACGCCCGATTTCAAATTCACTTAAAGTAGAAGCCCCTTGAATGACAACGCTTTGTTCTCGCCCCGTCATTTTATCCCGTGCGGTTACTTGAAGAATACCGTTTGCATCAATATCAAAAGCGACTTGAATTTGGGGAAGGCCTCTAGGAGCAGGTGGAATTCCCGTTAACTTAAACCGTCCTAAAGATTTATTATCGGCTGCCATTTCTCGTTCCCCTTGCATGACATGAATTTCCACCAAGGTTTGATTATTTTCCCCAGTCGAGAAAATATCGGAACGACGCACAGGAATCGTTGTATTTCTGGGAAGCAGTTTTTTCATCACGCCGCCAATGGTTTCTAAACCCAAGGAAAGGGGCGTAACATCGAGTAAAAGGACATCTTTGACCTGGCCACCCAAAATGCCAGCTTGAATAGCTGCACCGACCGCTACAACCTCATCAGGGTTAACATTTTGATTCGGTGTTTTATCAATAAAACTTCTGACAAGTCCTTGCACCATCGGCATTCGAGTTCCCCCCCCGACTAAAACGACTTCATCGATTTGGACAGGGGTTAAACCAGCATCAGATAAAGCGCGTTTTAGGGGACGGCGCAACCGAGTGATTAAATCGCCGCAGAGGGTTTCAAATTCGGCGCGTGTGAGACGGGTTTCTATGTGTTTTGGCCCGTCATCGGTCGCAATAATGAAGGGGAGATTAATATCGGTGATACTCACGCCAGAGAGTTCGATTTTAGCTTTTTCAGCCGCTTCTGTGAGGCGTTGTAAGGCTTGACGATCTTTTCTGAGGTCTACGTTTTCAAGTTCTAAAAATTGATTGGCTAACCAATCGACAATGCGTTTATCAAAATCATTTCCTCCTAATTGAGTATCGCCACTGGTTGCCTTAACTTCAAAAACACCATCTCCAACTTCTAAAATCGAAACATCAAAAGTACCGCCACCTAAGTCAAAAACAAGGATTTTGCGGCTTTCTCGTTGATCTAAACCATAGGCTAAAGATGCTGCTGTTGGTTCGTTAATAATGCGAAGAACTTCTAAACCGGCAATTCGTCCTGCATCTCTGGTAGCTTGTCGCTGAGAATCGTTAAAATAAGCAGGTACGGTAATTACTGCACTTGTGACCTCTTCGCCCAAATAACGGCTTGCTTCTTCGGCTAACCGTCGCAAAATCATTGCGGAAACTTCTTCAGGGGAAAATTCTTTTTTCAGTTTAGGACATTTAATTTTAATATTGCCTTCTTCATCCCGACGAACAGTGTAAGGAACTTGTTTGGATTCGGGATTGAGTTCACCGTAGCGACGACCCATAAACCGTTTGATCCCATAAAAGGTATTCCGAGGGTTTAATACCGCTTGTCGGCGTGCCATTTGTCCTACAACGAGTTCTCCATCTTTATTAAAACCAACAACAGAAGGGGTTGTCCGCATTCCTTCTGAATTAGCAATTACTAAGGGTTTCCCACCGTCCATAATGGCGACTACTGAATTTGTTGTTCCTAAATCTATGCCGACTACTCTGCCCATGCTTGTTTTATGCTCCAGCTACATCTGTTCATGATCGTCGCGCTCTTCCTACAAGAGTTTAAATTGATCACGTCTCATTGACAATATTGTATCCAATCCTTTGAGTCATATTGCGAGAACAGTTTTTGCTTATCCCCTTGCTACAATTGAGGTAATTGGGGAATTTTAGAAATAAGTTATGTCAGCCCTCATTTTAAATCTAGATACCGTAGAACTGAGCGACGAGCAATTTTATCGCCTCTGCCAAGTCAATCAAGATTGGCAACTCGAAAGAACAGCTAAAGGAGAATTAGTCGTTATGCCACCTGTCGGAGGAATTAGCGGAGAAAGAGAAGCTGATTTTATTGCAGATTTGGTAATTTGGAATCGCCGAACGGGTTTAGGCAAAGTCTTTAGTTCTTCGACCATCTTCCGATTACCGAATGGCGGAGATCGCTCCCCTGATGCAGCATGGGTGAGTCTAGAACGATGGGAAGCTCTAAAGAGCGAAGAAAAAGAAAAATTTCCTCCTATTTGTCCTGATTTCGTGATTGAATTGCGTTCTCGGACTGATGAAATATCGCCTCTGCGAATTAAAATGCAGGAATATCTTAACAGTGGTTTGCGTTTAGGATGGCTGGTTAACCCCCAAGAACAGCAAGTCGAAATTTATCGCTTTAACCAACCCGTAGAGATCATTAATCTTCCCGCTACGTTGAATGGAGAGTCCGTATTACCAGGTTTCACCTTATCTTTACCCCGTTTCTAGCTCAACTGAAATCCACTAAAGACCAATCGCAAAAATCGACACACACCTTATAATAAATGTAAAGAAATACAAACTCACGTTCACAGCAGCGAGAGTCACCCTTATAACAGAGGAGTAATAGCAAAACTGTGTTTGTCCTTAAAGGTTACGAATATTTACTAGGGTTTCTGCTGGCT
>JBGTNM010000512.1:0-4360 GCA_041743025.1 Microcystaceae cyanobacterium | reverse complement strand
CTTTTCTGTGGAGATTCTCGCTTTATTTAATATTCCTAGGTCGTTGGGATAACTGATATCAGCCGGAGCGCAAGTCGCATCCAAAATTAATTTTCCTCTATTTTTTATTTCTCCTTCTTCTTTTTCGCCGGCTTCTTTTTTGGCGTTGCTGAATGGGCAGTGGATCAACTAGCTAGGTGAATTATATGAAACCTTAAATAGTGCATTAATAGTCGTACCGAATACCATAACATTTCTTTGGATTTAGAGCAGCAAAGAGTAGCTCGATGCAATCTAGCTAAATAATGTCTTAATCTCGTATTTTCTCCTTCTACTCTAGTTAATTGAGTTTTTGGCAAAACTAAGTGTTTTTCTGGGTCGATATAATTAGTATAAACACAGTATCCATCCGTTAAATATCTTAGGCTATCCCAAATTTTTATCCGCTCCCAAAGTTTTTCAAAGGTTCGTCCGCTACGATCTCCGACTTCTATCGCTAAGATTCCCGGGACATAATAATTGATGGCAGTCCAAAGCCAGACCTTATGGGTTCTTCGACCCACATAGGTTTGAAGCTCATCCAACTCGGCAATCATTGGCTGTCCTTCCTCATCTTCGGGTAAGTCTTCCGCCGATTCTTTGACCCAGTTCATAATTGTTGTATGGTGAATTCCAGTTACTCTTTCAATAGCACGAAGACCCATTCCATTTAAGTACATTTTCAAGCAGATTCTTTTGACTTGAGGATGATAACCTATAGTTTCATAAGACTCTCGAAAAAGACGACCACAATCTTTACATTCAAACCTTTGTTTTCCATTCTGATGACCATCTTTGCGAAGATTAGATGAGTGACACTGTGGGCATTTCATGTGGGTTGACTGGCTTGAGTTGGCTCTTTCTTTTTAACATATCCACTGCTTATTCAGCAACGCCACTCAAATTGCCACCATGACGAGTACACTAGCGATGACGAATTTGGATATTTGGGCGATCGCCTAATACTCAATTACATAATATCAACGACTCTAAAATTAAAATTACTGATAACTGCTTGCTTGACGAGTGAACATAAGATAGTAATGCCCACTCATTGCCATCAATTCTTGGTGAGTTCCCACTTCAACAATATTGCCGTTTTCTAAAACAACAATCCGGTCAGCTAGTTTAGCTAAAGCTAAACGATGGGTGATTGCAACTGCCATTTTGCCAAAAGCAATTTGGCGAAAGATCTGATAAATTTCATACTCAGTTTTCGGATCGAGTGCAGCTGTGGGTTCATCGAAAATTAATAATTCTGCTGTAGAAAGCCGAATTAGGGAACGAGCAATGGCAATTCTCTGCCACTGCCCTCCCGATAAATCAACTCCTCCTTCTAATTGTTTTCCTAAAGGCGTTTCCAAACCTTGCTTCAAATATTCAACTAACTGGCTAATTCCCGCTTTTCGGAGAGCTTCATCAATAGCTAAATCGTCTTGGAGTGCTGGTAAATATCCCAAACCAACATTTTCTCGTAATGTGACTGGAAAGTGTGCATAATCTTGCATAACGACGGCTAATCGTGAGTGTAGTTGCTCCAAATCTAGCTGACGAAAATCTTGTCCGTCCCACAAAATACTGCCGGATTGTGGATCGTACAAGCGACAGAGTAATTTAGCTAAGGTTGTTTTCCCGGCCCCGTTTTCTCCCACCAGAGCAATTATTTCATTAGGTTGGACGAGCAAATTAATCTTATTCAGAATTTTCCTTTTTTTCCTGGATAGGAGAAGGATACATTTTTGATTTCGATACCTTGCTGTTGGTGTCTTGCTTGATGCTTGTTTTGGTGATTTGATAAACAATTCTCCTTATCAAGACCTCTTAATGAAGAAAGGAAGAGATTAGATTTTAGAGCGAAGATGCGAAAAATAGGACTAATCCCTAAAATAATATCGTACAAATCAGCACTATTGTTAATGAGTAGAAACAAACTTTGGCGCACTTGCAAAATTAAACCAGCATAGAAAGCTAAATCTCCTAAGCTATAGTTGCCTTTTATCGCACCCAAAACAACGTAAATATAGGGCAATACCATTCCTAATACACTCACGATAGACCAAGCCATTACAGCCAATTTCCCTCGTCGGCGAATTTGCTGCATTGCCTGAAATTTTACTTGAAAAAGATTTTGCCATCGCTCCATAAAAAAAGATTGGAGATTTAATAAGCGTAACTCTTTAGCATAAGCTTCATGAATTAAAACTTCTTTGTACAAATTCATTTTTCGATTGACACTCGCCTGAGTTTTTTCAACAATCCAGCTAGCTTTTTGATACTTCAAATCGACATAAACCGAGGGAGCAGTAACCGTAAATAAAATTAAAGGAATCCACCAAGCCAGCAAACTAGATAGGAAAAAAGAGGGGACAAAAATAAAAAATCCGTTCAGTGTCGTCATCAGAAGAAAGGAGAGTTGCTGGAATCGCTGAATTCCGAGTTCAGTTAACTGAATAAGATTTAAGAGTTCTGGGGTTTCAAATAAAGCAATATCTTCAAAATAGGCAATTTTCTGAAAAACTTTAACTTGAACAAAGCCTTCAACGCGATCGCGCAGAGAACTGAGCCAAAAATTCGTGATGGAAGGAATTGAGTCGGAGAGCCAATTGAGCAAGATCAATCCTCCAATACTTCCCCATAAAAGCGGCTCTTGCTCCACAAAATCGAGTAGATTAGGTTTAACTTCAAGGCTAAGTAAGTGAGAGACTTCATCAATAATAATTTTATTGAAAAAAAGGACAAGAGGAGGACTAATTCCCCCGAGCAAAGTGAGTAGAGTAAGAGAGCGTATCTCCTTGGGAGCCGCCTGAATCAACATCAAGATACTACGCCAAAATACTTGAAAAGGACTGAGTTTGAGAGGTTGCATGGGTCTAGCATTAAGGTATGGGATACTTTTCTCAACTTGCTTAACCAAAAGCTTAATTAGCCTGCATACTAAGCCACTTAATCAGAGAAAGAGAGAGATCGAATCGCTGCAACTGTCGCGCATTAGCGACTCCCAAACTAGCTTCCTGAATCGCCTCAATGAGAGTCTCTTTCTGGAAAATAGCTAATTCGTCTACGAATCGACCGACCATCGCTTCTAGCGCTTGGGCATTCTTGGCTAAACCCAGATAATAAACTTCATTGAAATGACCTTTGCGTTTTCGCTGAGTGATTTTGTTTGGGAGAAGATTCCCCATCGCTTCAGCGAGTACAGGCTTCATCTTGCCTGGTTCTGGTTTAATTTGATTTTGAATCCCTAAACCAAAAGCTAAAACACGATTATCAAGGAAGGGGTGTGCGATCGCTATCCCTAACGGCGCAGCCACAGACCAGCGTAAAACATCTCCCGCTCTGCTAGATAGGGCACTTAAGGTGACGGAAAGACCTATTTGGTCACAAAGGCGATAAGTCTTATTGATATTTTCGATGGCACGGCTTTGTAGGTTATAGCGAGCAGCAAACTCTTGACGAATCCAAGGGGGAATTGACCAATCATTTTGTTGGTTCAGATTCATCTTTTTATAGTTCATTTGTTTCATAAACCAAATTGGTATTAAGGGAGCAAGACCAAAAGGCTGGAGGAATCCCCAAGGATTGCAGTTTTGTCCCTGCGCCCATTGAGTGGCTTCTTGCCAAGCTTGGAACACTCGACCTTGACGGAGTAAATCGCTGAGGTAATACGGCTGTCTATCATGAATTTCATCGGCACCAATTCCCGTCAGTAGAGTGGTCGCACCCATCTGATTAGCGACTTTGACCATCGCCCGATCTTTGGCCAAACCCCAAAGCCCTGAATAAGGTTCATCATGATAGGGTGGAGCGATAAAGCTATCAAAATCTAATAATTCGTCAGCGAGAAGCCGATGGGCAATTATCTCTGTCTCATTTTGCAAGACAGATTCAATATAAGGGCGTTCACGGGCTAGTATAGGAATTTGCTCATAGACAAGCGACAGGGTATGCAATGGGAACTGACCATCACCAATCCGAATCTCATCTCGTGCCAGTAAAGCCACCGCAGTCGAGTCCATTCCTCCTGAAAGATGGGCAAAAGTCAGTCCTCTCACTCGTTCTCTAACGGCCATCCGCAAGACATCGGCGTATTGCTGAGCGATTTCTGGCAGGTGATGACTAACTGGCTCTATCATTTTTTGCTGCCAATCCCAATAGCTGCGCCGCTCAACTCGATGGGAAATTAAGTTAGCACAAACGACTGTCCCTGGTAAAACCCGATGAATATTCTGATAAGCGCATAGTTCATTAGACCTCTTGAAAAAATATTTTATGCTATAATAAATGGCTATTTTTTAAACTTTCTCTCGATAAAATAGCAATAATTTTTCAGTTTTTGCAAGTC
>JBGTNM010000511.1:0-6108 GCA_041743025.1 Microcystaceae cyanobacterium | reverse complement strand
AAAAATTCGTTAAAGTTAAGAGGATTAGCGGCTCCACTGGGATCACCAGAGACATCTTGTCCCACAGAAAGGAAATTTTGCTGGAAAAGGGTGGCAGCACCTGTAGGATCGGTGGGATCGTAATTAAATTCGTTAAGTAGGATGATATCGGGGTCAATGCGTTGGATTACTTCGGCAATCTGACGAGCTTGATAAGTTAGAGTGCCGGGTGTATTGTATTCAGGATCGCTAGAGGTTTTGGATAGAGCCTGAATTAATCCGTTTTGCGCGTTGGGACTCAGAGAAGTATTAAAAGTGGCGATGCGAAAGGGAGATGCCGCTTGTGCTGGAGCAAAGGGAGCAAGGGCTGCTAACAATCCTAGTCCCAAAGCCACCAAAGGAGTGTTTAAAGTTGGTTTCATAGTCAATTCCTGGGGTAGTGAATATCAAAGATTTAGGGTCAATCAGGAACAGATTCAACTTGCTGAACTAAATCAAGGGCAATGAAATAAGAAAAAGGGAATAGTGATTATTCCCCTTTCTCCTGATCTATCCTTTTTTCTATTTCCGTTTCAGCCTTAAAGCAGAAAGTCCAAACGCGGCTAATCCTGCCATTGTCCCTGGTTCAGGAACTGTCTGTAATGCCTGTTGCTGAGTCTTGGCAGTATGAACTTGATCGACTAATCCCGGAATCCCTGGGACAGCTTGACCGTAAGCTTCATAGCCCTGACCGACAGAATTAAGCAAGACTTCCGACCCATTCCCTTGAAAATAAACAGGAACAGGACGATTGCTGTGATTGCCCCACTTATACTTAACTAAAGTGTCAGCTAAAGCAGGATTGGAGCCTTCAGAACCCCAGAAGTGACCCGCATTAGCCGGAGTATTCCTTGAGAAGGTCAAGTCATGAGCGCCCACGGTTCGCAATAGTTCTGGGAAGTTGTCTCTGAGGGTAAAATAGTGGTCGTGGTCGGCGGTAATGAGCAACAGGTTCTCCTCCCAACCGCCATTATCGGCAATCCAGTCCGTCACGTACTCGACCGAATCATTAAAGTCAGATACAGCCCCGATGAGATTATCGAGATTGTTATCGTGTGCCGCCCAATCAATATCTCCACCTTCAACCATCAACCAAAAACCATCAGAATCTTTTTCTAAAACAGTTAATGCTGCTTGGGTGAGGTCTTTGAGTCGAGGATTCTCATCCAACTGCCTGGCGATAAACTGAGCATCAGTTTCTCCAGGTTGTAGGGGACGCTGTGTATCAGGGTTGGGAATTCCGGGGACTATATTATTCAGGCATTGATTAGTAGGAGCGATAGGTGGTGGTGTTGGGGGGCATGCCTGAGCCGAACCATGTAAAGAGAAGTTATCTAACCCAGTGTTCTGATAAAGCCCATTAGCCGAATTAATGGGTAAGTTACCGTTTTGCCCTTCTGCCCCATATAGCCCTAAAAGGCGATCGCCGTTATTCGGATCGAGCGCAGCCGCCGCTAATAATAAAGTATCGGTCGCACCAGCCCCATTCTGCAAAAATTGGTAGCCATAGCGATTATCAACAGTCGGATTGGCTACTAGGTAGTCGTAGGTGTCTTGGGTGATATAGGTAAAATCTTGAGCCGGTTCTACACCTGCTTGAAGAGGAAGCGGATTGCTGATCGGATTTCCTCCGCCCAAGAGTACGGTAGGCTGATAGATTCTGAGTTCCTGTTGCAGGATGTTATCCAGTAAAGGATAGGCTTGATCGTACTTATTACGACGGTTGACGTTGGCTGCGGCAGCGCCTGGAGTTGCATGGTCGACTGGAACAGAAGTGACCAATCCAGTGGACTTTCCTTGTTCTGCCGATATTGCTAGGGTTGATTTTAACGCTTGTTCAAAGATATCCACACCGATGGCGTTGTTATAACTCTTGACCCCGGTGTAAAGGGTGGTCGCCGTATTCGCTGAATCAGGATAGCTATATTTAATGTATTCTTTGTTAAATCCCGCCGAAGGAGTTCCCCCGTAATAAGCTGGATCCCAAGGGGTTGCCCCGCCACTGACGGGATCATAACCGACAAGATTACCTACTGCGTTAGGATTTGGATTAGGAGCGCCCCCAGTGGTAGTTGTGCCTGGGTTGAAGGTGGGATTGAAGACAAAGCCTGGTAGAACCGAACCTTCGCCCGTTATGTTATTACCAGCGATCGCAGAGTTGCCATTATTGAAGATTCCATTGGCGGGGGCAATAGTTGTTCCGTAAGTTGTCGATAGGACATAGTTGGAAAGGTTCTGGAAAGCTAATCCTGACCCTTTACCCGATGTGTAGAAATCACTCAGGCTATTGCCCGTCGTATTTCCGGCGTTGATTTGCTTCTGAATGGCGGCAGCACGAGCCATTTCCCAGCCCATGCCATCCCCAATCATGACGATGACGTTCTTGGTATTGGTTATGCTAAGCGCTTGAGCTATTTGAGGGACAAGAGAAACTGTTCCCACTAAACTCAGGGCGATCAACTTGACAGAACACTTAGTCCATGCCTTAAAATATAAGAATGTCATAGAATCTAATTTCTCCAGGTGTTAGGGATGCGATTAATCTCAGCCAAAAGCAGCTTAGAGGAATTACTTTAAGATCTGTCTATGAAGTCAAGTAGAAAAGGTTAAAATATTTATAAGTTTTTCTGGCGTGGTTCAAAGTAGGGTAACACTCTGCCCGGAAAATTCTCTCTCGATAGGATCATTTATCTAACCTTCTACAACCTATCTGGTTATTTAGTCTATGATATGAATTATGAAGACGTAGAAGAAATCTTTAAATCTAAAATAAATCAAGAGAGGTCAATTATGAGTGAAGTAAGTATACAAGAATTAAGCAAAATTTTAGAACAAGATGCTCAATGGATGACCGAAAAATACGATGAATTAGTGGCATAATATAGCGCTTAGCCGTCAGCTATCAGCTTTTTTAAATGTAGAGACGTTGCCTGCAACGTCTCTACGTTAAGTGAATTCGTACTCAATTAAAGCGTTTTGAGATACTCAATCAAGGCTTTTTTGTCATCTGCCGCTAACTCAGTTCCATAGAGATGGCCCTGATTACTATTGGCTTCAACATTTGTGTCATATTTAAATCCGGTTTTTTGGGCTTGAGTTCCTTCAGAGACAAAGCCTACTTTATCTGGATTATAGACATTGTAGCCTCGGTAAAATACTTTAGTCCGTTGGTCAGGAACTTCCAACAAATCGTCGAGATAGGGGACAGAACCATTGTGTAGGTAAGGCGCACGCAACCAAAGTCCCTCCAGCGATGGAGATAGATAACCGTCGGTTTTTTGGATGTGCTTGAAATCGTAGGAATAGCCGTCAGCATAGGCATTGTAAGCCTCAGAGGCTTCTTGCGTCCACATATCAAGTCGATGACGATCAGTTCCCACCTCTGCCACCGGAATGACGGTTCCTGTCCTTTCACCGCCAAAAGCATGACAAGTCGCACAATTATTGTCAAAAATCGCCTGTCCATTCTGGGCTAAGTTGCTATCAATGGCAAAAGGATATTTCGGCGGTTGTACGTCCTTAATAAAAGCTTCTACTCGTTCGAGTCCTGCCAGATTAATCGATTTGCGTGTAGCCCCGTCTCCAAGCGCCCCCGTTTGTACGGTTTCGGTGAGAGAAGTTTCTAGTCCATCCCAATGATAGACAAATCCTTGATGCTGTCTTTCATTCCAAAGCGGCATCATGTCAGAGTTACCAATAGTATCATCGAGGGGAAGTGCTAGTGTTCTAAATTTGACCGGATTAAACGGGTCAATGCGCCCTGGCCCCCAATTGGGACGAGAATACATCCAGGCGTAGGATTGCTGCTGCTGTAGGATGGCTTTTTTGGTTTGGGGAATCAGGAGATAGCGATACAGCAACTTGTCTAACCCCGATAGGTGGTGGTTGTATTCAATTTCGGGCAAAATGTAGTCTGCTGTAAAGCGCGGGTCGTTGGCACAGTCAAACAAAAAGCGCTGGTAAGCTTGAGCATCGAACTGATTAGCCCCCGCAGCTAGGACAATCGTCGGCTTGTCCTTATCTGTTTTACGATAGGTGGCAGTATGGCAAATAGCGCAGGTAATCCCCTGACGCTCGAAGCCAATGATTTTTTTAGAAATGCCGATGGGCGTTTCTTTACCTTCTTCCCAAGTTAGTCCAACTGCCGTGTAACCGCCTGCTTTAGGTAACTTTTCAGGAAACAGGCGCGGCAAGACGACCCAAATCCAATAAGGCAGTCCTTCAGCGTTTTCAGTACCTATCGAACCGTATTTAAAGTTGTCTTCTGCCGAGGCGTATTCGGTGGGAACTTCGCGAAATAGGTTGTACCAAGCTAAGTAGCCGACCGACCCCACCAAAAGGAGTATAATAAGTGCGATCGCTGCTAGCGTTTTCCCAAAGTTGCTTTTGAGTGCATCCATTGTTCCTTTACCTTGCGATTGCTAAAGTTGCTTGAGGTACTCCACCAGTGCCGCTTTGTCGTCGGTGGATAGGTCGGTTCCGTAAACGTGGCCGCTGTTGCTGTTACCCTCTAAGCTGGTGTCGTATAAGAAATACTGCTTGCCGTTTTCTTGGGCAACATCCGAGACAAACCCGACCTTTTGCGAGTCGAAAACGTCATAGCCGCGATAGAAGGTTTTGGGGCGATCTTCTGGTTTTCTGAGTAAATCGCTGAGCGTTGGAACGGAACCATTATGCAGGTAAGGCGCTCTCAACCACACGCCATCTAACGGCAGATTGGCATAGCCGTTGGTCTTGCGGAAGTGGGTAAATCGCTGGTCTTCTCCTTGGTAGCTGATTCCACTAAAGAGTGAGTATTGATTGGAGGCCAGTTCGTAGGTGTAGGAATCGAGGCGGCCTCGGTCGGTGCCAATTTCCTCAATGGGTTCGACGGTTCCCACTTTTGCGCCGTTGAAGGCGTGGCAGCTAGCACAGGTATTGTCGTAAAGTTTCTCTCCTTTAGCAGCGAGTTCTTGATTCACTGGATAGGGATAGGCTGGTGGGGGAACTTCCAACAGCCAATCGCGGACGCGGAAAATAGAAGGAAAGTTAATCGTCGTCGGCGTTACTAAGGCCAAAGCCGCACTTTTGTTACGTTCATCAATCGAGTCGTTATTGCCGTCCCAGTGCAGGTACATCCCTTTTCTCGCACCTTGCGCCCAAACGGGGGGATAGTCGGAAATACCTTTGAGTTCGCTTTCATCTAAGCGCTCAGCCGGAAAATTGAAACGTAGGGCTTTGTAGGGGGTAAAAGTATCGACGCGCCCCGGGCCGTAGTCGGTTTGGCGATCGAGAAAGGCAAATTTGTTTGCCTGAATTATCAGTTGGTCGCGGGTTCGAGGAATTGCTACGAACTGATAGAGTAGTTTTTCGAGGGGATTGAATTTGGCTCCGCTTGCTTCAATATAGGCCATCATTTCGGTTGGATTAAAATGAGAGTCTAAAGCTGTCGCACCGAGAAAGCTAATATAGCCTTCTAAGTCAAGTTGGTGGGCAGGCATGGTGGAAATGATCGTCGATTGGCTGTTGGGCTTGCTGCGTACCGTTCCTACATGGCAGGTAGCGCAGTTTTGGGTTATCACCTCGATGCCATTGGTTTTACTTTTGGCAAAGCCGACAGGCAGTTCTTGTCCCGGTTCTTGAATGAATCCCAGTGAGGTGTATCCGTCACCGGGTAATTTGTCGGGGAACATGACAGGCAGGACTTTCCAAATCCAATAGGGAATCCCGTTACTGGATTCTCCGCCAATCGAACCGTATTTGAAGTGTTCGTCAATGTCGGAATAGGAAGCTGAGCTATTGTTCCAAGGAAAAGGCCCAATTAGGAAGAAAACCACGAGGACTAAAACTAAAACAATTCCGCCCACAATGGCTAAAATTTTCCCCAAAATAGCTAACAATCCTTCGGACTGAGTTTGTTCAGTATTCATAGGTTAGTTATCTCAAAGATCGCGCTTGGCAAAACATCAGGGACGGGTGGTTACAGGTTCTTCTGTCTTGACCGTTTTTGTTTTAACAGGGAACGGCGGCGGGTCAAAAACAGTCAGCACTTGAGCAATCATCGCCTCATAATCGCCGCCATAACGCGCCGGTTCGTAGCATCCTAGAGGA
>JBGTNM010000510.1:0-32120 GCA_041743025.1 Microcystaceae cyanobacterium | reverse complement strand
TGGTAATCTTCGACTGACCACTTGACTAAGGTTTTCATAGCAAAATTAACAAAATTCAATTTAAGGTGAGCAAAATGCCCACCTTAAATTGATTAAACGGCAACTTCTGCTCGCTTGTATGCTTCGTCCAACACTTCTGATAAAGTGGGATGAGTGTGGACGTTGAAGGCGAGTTCTTGTACCGATTGGCGTTTGGCAATAGCATTAGCTGCTTCTTGAATCAAATCTGAAGCATGAATGCCGATAATGTGAACGCCTAACACTTCTCCGGTGTCTTTGCGATAGATGACTTTGGCCATACCTTCGGTTTCCCCTTCGGCGAGCGCTTTAGAATTGCCTTTAAAGTAGGTTTTTACGGCTGCTACCTCAAATCCCTCCTGTTCTCCTAATTCTCTAGCAGCAGGTTCCGTCAATCCCACATAGCTGATTTCGGGATGGGTGAAGGCGGCGGCGGGAATACTGCGATAGTCAATAGTTTTGTCGTGTCCGCAGATGTTTTCAACGGCAATAATGCCCTGTCCTGATGCGGCATGAGCTAACATCATTTTACCCGTTGCGTCTCCTATTGCCCAAAGATGGGGGACGATTTCGCCATCGCGCAGGACTTGCAAACGGTCATTGACAGGAATGAACCCCCTGCGATCGCTTTCTACTGCTAACGATTCTAACCCCAAATTTTTCGTCGCGGGAACACGTCCGGTTGCCACTAAACAAGCATCAACTTCTAAAACCTCGATCACTTCTTTAGTTTTGGCATCCGTCAACTCAATCGTTACTGGCGTTCCAGGCGTGACTTTGGTCGCAAATACGCCTATGTAGGTTTCGATGTCACGGGCTTTAATTAAGGCTCTTTCAGCAATTTTTGAGATTTCTGGGTCAAATCCAGGCATTAAAACGTCTAATGCCTCAATCATCGTCACTTCACACCCCAAAGCTGTATAAACGTCTGAAAACTCTAAACCAATATAGCCACTGCCGATAATGGCAATCCACTGGGGTAAAGTTTCTAATCTCACCGCTTCATCGCTGGTAAAAACCGTTTTATGGTCGATTTCCACCCCAGACGGCACGAAAGGAACCGAACCCGGACACAAAATAATGTCTCTAGCAGTAATCGTTTTTTCTCCCTCGTCAGAGAGGATGCTGACTTTTTGTGAATCGACGATTTTACCCCATCCTTGAATGGTGTCTACTTTCAAGCGTTTGAGGCTATTGGTGAGATCTCCTCTAATTTTACTGACGAGGTTGTTGGCATGATCGGCGATCGCTTCTCGTTGAAATCCCACGCCGCTTACCTGAATGCCTAAATTTTCTAAGTGGTGAGCGTCCTTTAATTCTCGCACCTTTCCTGACGCTGCTAAAAGAGCTTTTGAGGGGATACAGCCTCGATTGACACAGGTTCCCCCCATATCTTTTGCTTCAATGATAGCGGTTTTCAGCCCGCACTTGACTGCGTGTAAAGCTGCCCCATGTCCGCCGACACCTGCACCGATAATGACTAGATCGTAATCAAATTCGTCGCTCATAATATTTCCTTGTATTAGGGGCCGTAACGTTTACCTATTTTAGAAGTATTTACAAATTTTGAGCTGGCGTTTTCCGTCTTTGGGATCGATGGGAAAATCGTTCGTTCGCGATTTCCGCAGGTAATTACATCGATTGACGCGGTGATAGGTTCGGAATTTCTCCGTAATTTACCGGAGATTAACGGTAACTCCCCCAAAAATTGAGAAAATTTTTGTCTTCCCTGTTTGTTGGGGTCGTTTTGAGGGAACTTTAAAATTAGCAGATCAACAGACAGCCCGATGGTATCCCTCATCAGTTGAGCTAGATGCTTGCACTGGTTGCTGTTGAAATGCATCTGCTGATATCGTCTTCCAAGCTAGACAGAGTAAAATTTCATGATGCAAGTGCAAGCAGTAGACTTTGGGGTAAGTGCAAGCCTGCTCAATGGGGGCAATCGCCTCTTTTGCCGCTTAGACGGACTGACCCCAGCCATTCGCGAACAACAGCGAATCAATACGTTAAAAGGCTTAGGGTTGCTAGAAACCGAAACGGTTCCCGTCTTTGAGGAAGCCGCGCAAACTGCTGCTCGTTTTATTGAAGTGCCTATCTGTATTCTAGGAACGATGGTTCACGATCGCCTGTGGCTCAAGTCAGCCGTTGGCCTCTCTCACTTGGGATTGATGAACCAACTCGCTTCCTCGCGCCAAATTCCCCGTTTGGATGCTTTTTGCACTTATGTCATTGACAGCCAGCAACCGCTAGTGATCAACGATACGCTCAGCGAGGCGATATTTGCCCGCAGTTTTCTGGCACAACACTACGGAATTCGAGCTTATCTCGGTACTCCTCTCATGACGGCTGACGGTCAGTGTATCGGCACCCTAGCCGTGATGGATTTAGTCCCCCGTCAGTTTACCATCCGAGATGTCGAATTTTTGACGCTAACGGCTCGCTGGTGCTTGCGAGAATTTGAACGCAACCATTTACTAACCGTGCAGTCCTCTGACAATAGCGAATGGCTGGTCTTACCCTCTGCTAAGAGCGAGTCCCAGCCTCATGCTGACAACCACACCGAAAACGATACTCAATCTCAGTCGAGTTTTTCCAACTCCATTGCCAGCATTAAACTCAAATTGCTACAACAACTCACACAAGAGTTGCGAACTCCCTTAACGGCAGTCATTGGTATGTCTAGCGTCCTGCGAGGAGAAGTGTTTGGCGCACTGACCAAAAAGCAAAAAGAATACCTCGAAATCATCCACACTAGCGGTCAGCACATCAATTCTTTGGTCGAAGAAATTCTCAAACTGGGCGTGAATGGGGAGAGTGCCAGCCAACTGCAATTGTCTCCCCTCAACATTGAAATGCTCTGCCAGCAAGCCCTCAACTGTTTAGCTGATGTCGCCAAACAAAAGCGACAGACCTTGCGTTTGTCGGTAGAACCGGGCAAGCGGATTTGGCTTCTAGATAAAGAAAAAGTCCGGCAGGCTCTTTATTATTTAGTCATTAGTGTCTTGGAATCCTCAGAAGCAGGCGGGGAAATTCGTATCCACGTCTCTCGCCGCAGCAAAACCCTCAACATTGCCGTTTGGGTTTCCCATCCCTGGTTGGGAGATGGACTGCCGCAAGTCGCTCTCTACCATGCCTTGGCTGCCAATCCCGTCACCGTTCAAGACAACACGTCTTCACTAGCGCACGACTCCCTTGACCCGCGTTCGGGACAGCGAATTTTGACGACCTCCTCGCTGGAGTCGATTCTCGATAGTGAAACCATCCCCAAATCACCAGACAGCAACCCTCAAGAGTTGCTTGGCTTACTGCTGGGATGTTATCTAGCAGAGAGTCACGGCGGCAGCATTATCGTTCAAGGTGCGCCTGAGTCGGGCTATCGGTACATTTTGACGTTACCGAAAATCGCGACTGATATATCATGTCCGATTAATTAGTTGTGGCTAAACTCCGATTTGAATCCACTAGTAGAAACCGGTGGGGTCTAATCGCTGGGGTGATTGAATGATCAGGGATTGAGCCTATTTTCATCCTTTAAAAAGTCCCTTTTGTCGTCGATATCGCCGTCCTTGACGCTGGCACAAGCGAAGAATCAAGGTGATCGCCATTAAACTTTGTTGCAGTCCTGCAAGCTGGAAAGCTAGGCGCTGGTAGCTGTAATGGAGGCTGTGCGTTCCCTGCTGTCCTTTAAAAATAAAGGCTGGCGCAGGGGCAAATATGCGGTGGATGCGCTGTTCAACTCGCGTGAGAGTGACCCCTACTCTAACTAGCGTGCGGCGCAATCGATAGAGGCGAAAGGCGATATAGCAGTTGAGCAAGGTCAACAGCACATTAGCAAGAATCACGAAAGCCAACATTGAATGCTATGATGGGTGATCGCGAAGGTATTCGGGGAATTAGCTCAGTTGGTAGAGTGCTGCGATCGCACCGCAGAGGTCAGGGATTCGAGTTCCCTATTCTCCATCCCTCAGTGCTAACGAGCTATCTGGCCACATTATAGTCTGTTGTAGGGGGCGATCTTGAGTTAGGTTGGCACAGGACAAAACTTAGCACAAACGACGCGATCACGCCCCAACCGTTTAGCCTCATAAAGTGCCCCGTCGGCTGCGCGAAACAGATGCTCGAAGGTCATTCCACAGTCGGGAAATGAGGCAACTCCAGACGAAACCGTAATCGAGTCGAGTTTTTGTCCGGCAAAATTGACTGTCTGCACATTAATACCTTGACGTATCTGTTCGGCTCGCTCTAAGGTTTCTGCTAGAGAGGCATTCGGTAGGATAATCGCGAACTCCTCACCGCCATAGCGACAGGCAATATCGGACTGGCGGACACCTTGTAACAGAAACTTGCCGACCATTCGCAGCACTGCATCTCCCGCTTCATGTCCAAAACTATCATTAAAGTGCTTGAAATGATCGATGTCCATGACAATGAGTCCCAATGATTTGTTTTCTCGGGTGACTCGATGGAGTTCTCGTTCGATGGAAGCCTCTAAATAACGTCGGTTAAATAAACCCGTTAACGTATCACGCAAGCTATGATATTGCAGGGTTTCTCGCAGTTTTAAGTTAGCCAGAGCGATCGCAACCTGTTTAGATGCCGTTTCTGCTAAGCGGTGTTGAACAGGCGTAAACTGTTCGGTGGGGGGCAACTCTAGATAGAGCAATCCTAGTGTTTCTCCTTGCGCCATCATTGGGATGCACAACGTTGTCTGGCGAGTCGCAGCCAAATGAATGTGCTGGCAGTATAGACTAGGAGAAGTAGGCTGGCTAATATGAAGGCTTCCTCGCCGCAAGGCCCAACACTCATGCGGGTCAAAATGGAGAGGGATATTAACGCAGTCTCCCCAAACAGCGACTTGCTCTAAAAAATCGCGGGAAGGTTTGAGGATAAAAACAGCCCCCGAACACTTAGGTAAAAGCAATTTTAGCAAGTCAGCCAGCGTTTTTTCGGCTTCAGCTACGGTCAGACAAGCTTGGAGAAAATCGGTCATTTCACCGAGGCGAACCATTTCTTGGGTGCGGTTTTCCAGTTCCTCTACTCGTTCGGCGAGTTGGCTATTAGCTTGTTTGAGGTCTAACTCCGATTGCTTGCGCTGGGTAATATCGGAAGCAACTCCTAGCATTAATTCGGCTTTGCCATCTTGTCCTCTCTCAAAAATCGTTTCTCGACTGAGCAGCCAGTGCCAATTGCCTTTGATATCTTTGAATCGATACTCAATCTCTCCATAGTCCTCATCTCTGAGGGATTGAGCGCGTTGGAGGTGCTGGTTGACTCGTTCGATATCGTCGGGATGGGTAAGGTCAGAAAGCACGTTAGCTCCCATCTGTTGGATTTCTTCAGGCGTGTAGCCAAAAATTTCGGTAATAAATCGATTGCAATAAACGTTGCGCTGCTCAGTAAGATTGAAAATATAAAGAATATTAGGGGTTAAATTAGCAATTCTTTCAAATAATCGTTGGCTGTCCCGTAGGGCTAGTTCTACTTGATGACGTTCGGCAATTTCGACGAGGAGTTGTTGATTGGTCTGTTGCAACTCTAGGGTTCTTTCGTCAACTCGCTGTTCTAACTCGGCATTGAGTTGGCGTACTGCTTTTTCCGCCGCTTCCCGTTCGCTAATCTGGCTGGCAAGTTCTCGATTGAGGGTTTCTAGCTGAAAGGGTGAAGGAAGGGCCAAGGCTTGGGGGACAAGCGGAACTAACTCAAAAGCCGTATAAAGAGAAATGAGGGCAGTAAATAATTTAACACTGCCAGACAGCCAGTAGGTAGGATACCACAGTGTCCAAATCTCCAACAGGTGGGTCGTGCCGCAGGAAACGATAAATGCCCCAAACAGCAGAAAGATAACTCTAAACGGTACGTCTTTGCGCTGATTGACAAAATAGATTAAGGTAAAGGGAATTGAAAAGTAGGCAAGCGCAATACCACCGTCGGAAAGCAAATGTAGCAAAACGAGCGGACTCTGCCATAAATAACAGTGTCCGTGTGGCATATAAGTGTTAGAGGATAACAGTTGAGCGATCACATTCCACATAGTCCTGAGCATTCCGTTATTGAGTAGCCTGAGACTTTGATAAGCTACTTATCACAATCATAGTCATGATTATATTGATTTGACTCAGTTTAAGCAGTTTTTTACTAAATTTTGGAAGTTCAGCAAAAGTAATTTAGTATTTTTACCTATTTAAAAAGATAAAGATTTAATCATTAAAAAATTAGCTTTAAATCCAGAAAAATGTCTCGTTTTAAACCCTGCTATCTAGCAATAATATTACCTTTTATCATCGGTTGTTATAACGGAAATTTTATTTCAGAGTCTGCGTTAGCTAAAATTACCTTTGATTTATCTGAATTATCTCTTGATGGATTGTTAGGAACGGGGGATGGATTGCACTCACTCTCTTATGAGTTTTGTATTCCTGCTAATTCACAAGTTGTCGCTGAAATTAAGCAAATTGATGCAACCATTCACCTCTATCCAAACAGTCCAGGTAGAATCGGCTGTCGTCAAGACCAATATCTTTGTATCGGAGATACCCACCATCCCCAATGGCGAGAAATTCTCCTATCTTTGGCTAAACTCCCTTACATTGAGAAAATTGAGCAATCGTGGTTTGAGTCATCGGTACTCCGCCTTGAAAAGCCGGAGCCTGCGATGACTTCATAAAAGTTAACCTTAACGCTCAAAAATGTGCTTGAGGAAATAAGGAATCACCAGCAATTGATTTTTGACCAAATTAGCTATAGTAATTGGGTCTTCTGGCGGAATCATGCCTGATTCGTATTGCAGCACTAATAAGACGTTCCACCCCATCAAAAACACGGTAATGATGATTGCGGTTAGCTGCCATTTTCGACTCGAAAAACAATCCCACAAAGCTGCTAGTCCTAATACAAAAATCAAGCTGCAACTCGAAAACATCCGTCCGCCAAAACTAGCCCCCTGCCACCAACACCACCAAGCGGCAACCAAATAGACTTGCAAGACAAACCCTAGCAACAAGGGCCCAGCAAGGCGAGGCAATCGATAGCAAAACCTCAGTAAACCAAGTATTGATAGAAATAGGATAGGATGCCAGATAAAAAGACCGCGAAACCCCGAAAATAAAACATTGATAATTTGGGGATTGTTCCACTGAAAACTGGCCCTGTATCCTTCGTTGGCCCCTTCTTGCAGGTAAGGAATGTTAGAAAAACTGCCGTACTGCCAGCTATAGATAAGCAGTTGAGGCAATAGTAGCAGACAGACCACCAAAACAATGATCGCACTAGGAACTAGTTGAAGTAAGATAGCGATCGCAGTGTTCTTATTAGTTAGATTATTTAAGGAATTTGAACGATTATTAAGCAATTGAGTGCCAATCTCGTAAGCGATGATTCCCAAGGGAACGCTAGCAAATAAAATATCTTGAGGTCGTACCAAAGCAGCGAACCCCAATAGCAATCCCAGTAAGACCTGTAGGCGGCGGGATTTCTGCCAAGGAGTTACCACGCACAGATAGAGGAAGGCAGAAATGAGAAATTGAGATACCGCATGGGACATGGATACCTCTAAGCAAAGATAAAACGTCAGGGGAGAGGCGAACCACACTCCTGCCACTGCTACTAGAGAAGCAGTACGACTGAAAAACCGTCTGGCAGCGCGATAACAGAGAACTAACCCGGCAATGCCTAGCGTGATGCTACCGAGACAGTAAAATAGCTCGTAAGGCCACGATAGACCGTTCGTTGCGACCTGAATCCCAATACCTCGCAATAAAAGCGCGGTGAGGTGTCCGAGGGCAAAAAAAGGCGAGAGGATTAAACCCAATCCAATCGTATACTTACTATATTCGGGGATTGGCCCGCTTACCCGCACGCCGCCACCAAAGTTAGAAGCAGAACGCGATAGAAACTCGTATTCGTTAGTAATTTTAAGATCGCCGTCGAAAACCAGTGAGCGAAGGGGCGTATAGTAGCCTATGCCGTCTCCATATACGCCAAATCCTACTAAAGCAAAATTTAGCAAAAAAATGCCGACAGTTAGTCCTACACCTAGCCAAAACAGCCGTTTAACCCAAATTGCATCAATTTCTAGCTCATTCATCACGAGATTTAGGGAATTATTTTTGATAAAGTTGGGAGATAATTTGAGCTAAGTCAAAATCTTGTTGCGTTAATCCACCTGCGTCATGGGTAGAAAGATAAATTGTTACTTTGTTGTAAGAAATAGCCAGGTCGGGATGATGATTTAATGTCTCTGAAGGTTCGACTAAACGATTGAGAAATTCAATCGCTTCGACAAAGTTTTTAAATTGATAAGTCCGGTAAAGTTGACCGCTTTCAATTGTCCAACCCGGTAAGTTTTTTAGCTGTTGGACAATTTCTGCATCATTAAGTTTGCCAGGAATGGCAGGAGGCTGACTTGCTACATTCATAACGGTTAACATTAATACAGCACTAATTGTAATTAAACTAAATGTAATTTTTTTTAGCATTTCAGTGTTTTGTTAAAAAATAACTCAACATTTTACAGGCAGTTAAAATGTTTAGTATGGGTGGGTTACGACGGATCGTTAATCTTCGAGTTAGTTTTGTTAAGTTATCACCGTCTAACCCACCCTACGCCTTGACAATTCTCCGAAACGTTGGCGATATTGTTCTAGCATTTCTTCGGGTGTTAAATTTGGAAATGATACTCCTAGACACGTTAATTTTACTCTAGAAATCGAGCGATCGCGCTTCCAAGGCATAGCTACTTTTTCGCTGGAATTTATCAATTACCGTCTGTTTCCTGAGAGTTTATAAACTGCCGAAAAATCGGAATTGCGGCTGGGGGTATTTCGTGACCCGCATTAAATTCATGATATTCTACTTTTGCACCGATAGCGGTTAGTAAATCCCTCGTTTGATGAGCCGCTTCAACCGGAATCACCATATCCTGCCTGCCGTGAGTGATCAATATCGGTGAAATGGCAGAGTTGAGGGGTTGGGGACTAAAATGCAAATAGCCACTGAAGCTACAAATGGCAGCCAATGGCAAGTCTAATCCGACATCAAGTGACATCGCACCACCTTGAGAAAAGCCACTGAGAGTAGTGCGCGATAAGGGAATTCCTGTCTGTTCTTCTAACGATAGCATCCAATCGCCGAGCATTTGCCGACTTTGCTGTATTCCTGGGTACTGGGAAGATTCTAAAGCATACCAAGCAAGTCCTCCAGGAACCTGTGGGTGAGGAAAAGGCGCATTGGGAAAAAGAAATTGGTAATCACTTAGCCCAAAAAGATTAGCAAGCGGGGCTAAATCTTCAGCATTGGCCCCCCAACCGTGTAACATGACAAGAAGGTACTGAGGAAGATTACCACTGGTTGGAGCAACAGAAATAGCATCAAGAGACAGGGAATTAGCTCCTAAGCAAGCGCGACAATTTTATTGTAAGTTAATTATAGCAGGGAACAGTGAATAGTAGTGCGAGCATCTTACTCGAAGCGTCATTTAATGTAGTGCGAGCATCTTGCTCGAAGCGTCATCTGTCGTTTAATTGATTCATTTATTTAATAGTAAGATTTTTTTTAAAAATGGGAGATTTTCTAACAGATGAACGAGAGAAGAACCCCTTGGCTCGTAGACAAAAATTAAGGGGAAAAGTCCCACGAAACGTAGTAGTGACGAAAGCACGAACAAGCCAATGATTCCTCCGCCAAAAGCACTTTCAATGAACATTCCTCCGGTGGTCGTTCCCAAAGCACCACACAATCCCCCAACAGCAGCAGCCATCGCAAAATAACTAGAAGATTGGCTGTGGGGAGCGAGTTCCATTTGCAGGTTGTTGTTGGCAAGGTCAATCGCTGACCCCGTAAACCCAGCGAGCAAATAAAGTGCGGGTAGCCACAGCCAAAGTGAAAGCGCATCTATGCCAACTGTCAGCCACAACACAGGCAGTACCGTAAACGCCATGCCAACAAAAAACAAAATCGGACGATTGCCGATGCGGTCTGCCAATTTTCCCCACATAACTAATCCTAAAACATTGGCCCCAGCGCTGAGGCTATTGTAGGCAGTTACCCAACTGATATCGAGGTTCAAATCTTTGAGTAAGTAGACGTTGAAAAAGGGCAAACTTAAGTTAACCGCAAACATCCACAAACCCTGATAGAGCAAAAACCTGACAAAATTGGCATCGTTGAAAAATGTCCCGAAGGCTGAAGTTTGAACTAAATCGGCAGAGGAAGTAGCGCACTCTGCCGTCGCTTGGGGGTTGACATCTGCCATCAGCAATTGAAAGCTCAAGCTGATTAACCCTGCTAAGACTGCTAAGATTAAGACTAGGCCGTAGCCTTGTACCGTTCCCCCTTGAGCGCGAGATACGACTTGTGCCAAAAGAGGAGCGCACAGAAGTCCGGTCAGGCTTGCCGCACTATTTCTCAGTCCAAAATAGCGTCCTCGCAAACGATGAGGAACCAATTGTGCCATCCAACTCAGCCAAGAGGCACTTCCCAAGGCATTACAAATGTGAGTCACTAAGACAATAATTAGCGTCCATTGCACGAGTTGATGAGATTCCGTCAAATCCGTTGGGAAATAAACAATTCCTAGCACTAAGATTAACCACATCAGCCTTGCCGAGCCAAAAACCCACAAGTTAAACTGGCGGCGGCTAGTGGTCTGGTCTGCCAGATAAGCACCGAGAGGTTGTAAGAAATTGACAAATAGCGGGATGGCGGCTAGAAACCCAATTTCTAGACTAGTAGCTCCTAATTTTAGTAAAAAATTGCTAAGTAACGCTTCAGCCGTCACACAGGAGAAAACCGCCGCGAAAATGCCGTCAACGGTTGACGCTTTGAGACTGGTACGAATGCTGGCTTTAGAGAGTGGGGAAGCAAGGATGGCTGAGGCAGTTTCGTCCGTTTTGGGGGGAGGTTTTAGGTAGGCGAGAACCGACGAAAATGGTGGTAGAGGGGTTGACCGAGAAGGCAAACTTTCCATCAATTATCGCCTTAAACCTTAATTTTAACCTGTTTTTTGCTCGTCCAAACCCGTATTTTCTCGGATAAATTAGATTAAATATATAAATATAATTACCTTATGGTAGGGGCATGACAAAGGGTAGGGACATGGCATTGCCATGCCCCTACGGTTAAATTGCTGTCATAATTTTTAGCAATTCTGCCGATAAATCACCAGACGTTCTATGCTGTTTTCTGAATAAAACGCCTGCTAAAAAATAGATGTTTTCTGAATAAAAAGCCCTCCGAGCCTTTTTTAACTGACGAATAGTCTGTTTTACTTTGGGTTCGCGGCTGTAATAGCCAAACTGTAACGGTGAAATCAGAAAATCAGCAACGTAGTAATGATGCTTTAACGCATGGTTGACGGTTTCGACCGGATTAGAGTAACTGGAAATCATCATTAATGCTGTTGGATAACCCAGCGTCAGTAACTGCTTAGTAATGCCTGAACCGTCGTTGCCACCTCGCAGTAGCGGCATTTGAATATCATCGTCAATGGCCGGAAGATAGGGAGGATTGGCAATTAAATACTGAGCGTTAGGGCGATCAGCCTCAAAAAATGATTCATTATAGATAAAGTATTTTTGTCCGAGTTTGTGTTGGTCAATTCTGGTTCGAGCTAAGCTAGCAGCAGCAGGGTTTAGTTCGTAGCCGTGAATCTCGCTCAAAAAAGAATTTCTCAGCAAAGAATGAATGACTGGAGTGCCATCGCCACAGCCAAATTCAACCACTAATTCTGATTCCAGACAAGTGCTGAGAACGAACTTTTCCAGACAATGAGAATAAAAATAAGATTCTTCTGGACAGAAAAAAACTTCGTTTTCCGAAAATGTTTGCAGAGATTGTTCTAGACCTAATATCATGCGTTTGACTCCTCAACCTGATGAATAGAACGGACAACCGCCGCCGCGGCCCGTTCGCCAATAAATTTTTCTTGGTCGTATCCCAGCACCAATTCCCAAGCCTCGTTGGGGTACTTCTCTGCCAGAGGCAAAGCAACTTCCTCCAACATCCAACGTCCGTGTCGCTCATCTTCTCGGATGTGCAATTCCCAATACCCCATAGCCGCTTCCGACAGTCCCAAGCGCTGCGCCGCATTCAAATAATTGCGATAAACTGACGGCCCAGCAACCTCAAAATAGGTCAGTCCACCGTTGTAGCGCAGGAAGTAACGCTTGCATTCTGTCAGCAAAAAATTGTGATTGATGCTAGCTAACACTTGCCAAGGCACTATATCGAAATAGCCTTCGGGTTCGGTATTGAGTTCCAACTCTGCCATCATGCGTGCAAAAAAAGTAGAGTGCTTGCGGGCCAAGCGTCCGTTGCCATATTCTTCTAGCAACACACGCACGAGCGTACACTGCACCTCATTAGCCGCACCACCCAAAATGCGAGATAGACGACTCGCTTCGACCAAACCATCAAAAGAGGCAATTGCCAATAGGTGACGGTATCCTGCTTCGCTCATTTGCTCTCGCAGGTAACGAGTGTCTACCGATAGAGGTGGGTTTAAATCAGCTTCGGCCCGTTCTTGTAATGCCTGACGGACATCTATTTGTTGCAAGGATGCTATGCCGTCTGTGGGGGGAAGTTGACTGCCATCAGTCGCCAATCCCGTTAAAAAACCTTCAGCTTTGGTTAATTGAGCCAGTTCCCATCCTTGCCAATCTGCTTCAATCCGTTGGCGGATACTAGCAATATACAAGGAGCGTTCGTTGAGGTAATGGCGCAAGTCATCATACCAAAACAAGTTCAGCCGATTAATGCGATAGAGGATACGCTGTAAAAACCGATGAGCGGCTTCATCTTCAGTATTTTCAAGATACGTCTTTTGAATCGCAACTGATAAAGCACTTTCAAAATCTTTGGCTAGGTGAGGGTCAAGCCAAATTTGTCTATCCAATTCTTCGGTTTCTAGCAATTGAATAAATTGCTGTTCTGCCGCCGCGTAGTCAGGTTGAAAAGAGACAGGTTCCGTTTGCCTTAACCGCTCGTTTAAAGGCAGAATAACATTGGTTTGCATGAAATCTTCCTAGATTTTTTACTCGATGACTATTCTTTAGAAAATAAGAGGTAGTAGTTAGTAACTATTTCTTATTTTACTTTATAAAAATTAATCTTTTTTTGCAATCTTCCTAATGTAAGAAATAAGGTTTTATCGGTTACAATACGAGCAAGGTGGGCAATGCCCACCCTACATCTATATCTGTAGGGGGTGCATCTCAGTTTCGCAAAAACACTGTAGATGGAAGGCTAAAACCCTGATTCTCTCGTATAGATTTACAAATGTGAGATGCACCCCATCTGTAGGTTTAGATCGTGCAATTTATAAGAATTGATAAAAACTTGTTAATTCTTCAAATCAAAGATTACTGATCACAGGATTCCTCTGATCTAGATTGACTTAAGCTAATCTTAATTAGATCTCTCTAAAGTTAGTTTCATGCTCTGTCGTAAGAGATAAGGTTCTAGACAGGGTTGAATTCAGCCCAATGATAGAGGTATAATGTTATTGTCATTATGGCTGAACTATTCACTACAGGGCTGAGACTGCTTGAGTTGACTGCCTCCTTTCCAGTAACCTTATAAAAATAAATGTTTTCAGGCATACAGTAAAGTTTTTTAACGATAATTTAATATTTGTTATGGTGTTAGATATCGTTGATGAACAGACTGTTGACTTCCCACCTTGAAATGCTAAATCCTCATTGGTTAAGCTAATGAGCAAGAGCTATCAACGGGGAAAAAGCGCGAATCAATTCTGGCAAGTGCTGTTGTACCATTTGCCGAATGCCTCGTCCACTTTTTCTACCTCAATTTAGTTGGACGGAGAATCTATGAATAATGGACTTTTAAGCGACCTCATCCCCAAGGTTAAAAGCAAGCCTTATGTTTTAGCGGTAGAAGATGATAAAGACAATCTGTTAATCTTAAAATACGTGATTGAGGGGCTAAACTGCACTTGTTTAGACGCAACTAACGGACAAACTGCTTTTTTACTCGCCAAAAAATATCAACCGAAACTGATTTTGCTTGATATTCTTTTGCCAGACTGCAACGGATTTGAGTTGATTGCGCGATTTAAAAACCATCGGCAGACTCGGCAAGCGTCTATTGTTGCTGTTACAGGCTTGATTTTACCCGAACAGCGCGAACAAATGTTCCAAGCTGGTTGCGACAGTTATCTAAGCAAACCCTATTTAATAGATGACCTTAAAACACAAATTTGCCATTATCTCAACCTACCAAAAATATCTCCGTATTTTTCCTTTTCTATGTTTTCTAATCCTTTTTCTTCCTGGAAAATTCAGCGAAGTTGAGACAACTTAATTGCCATTGTCTTTGGCTTTCGCTTTTGGGATAGCTTCACCGATTGCGAACTTCGGGACAATCGGTAAGAATAGCGATGATACCAGTACGTCCTGTATTGAGAGTCGCATCACTCAAAAGGTCGATGACTTTGACATTGAGGATATCTTCAATCAAATCTTTGATCTGAGGTCGGGTGACTTCTTCGAGGGAATCTCTAACCTGTTCTGCGAGCTTTTCTTGACCTTCTTGGACCAGTAATTGTTCGGCAGGTGTCACCGAATTTTCAACGACGATGACGAGTTTTTGCTCAAAAAATTGACAAGTCACCTTTGTTGGTTGGTGGCCTAGGGTCTGACGATAAAATGCCTGAATACGCTGGCAAAGAGTTCTTTCGAGTTGTCCGCGAGTCGGAAGAAGCGTTTCCATTCAATACCTCTGTCATTGTGATAGACTGCTACCTTCAAGTCAAGAACTTGATGAGTACTTTGAGTTGTAAGATGACAGTGTAGGAAGGTTGCAAATGATCACCAAAAAACGCTCAGGTAAAATTTACTCAACTTAAGAGCTACTTTATCAGTTTAAGCCGAAAAAACGGGTCAGACATGGCTCTCAAGAAAGATTAAAGGAGATTAGCCAATTCGCTCTGAAGGCAGAAGAAAAAGTCAAAATTCGTTACATTAAAAGTATTCGATCCATTTTTTAGAAAACTGCAATGACTGGGAAAGCTGAAAAACAAGAGACATACGAAGTCGTCAAAAGCGATCGCGAGTGGCAGGAGAATCTCACGCCTGACCAGTATCGCGTCCTGCGCCAACACGGAACCGAACGGGCTTTTGCCAGTCCGCTTGACAAAAATTATGCCGATGGCACTTACGTGTGTGCTGGTTGCGGGCAACCCCTCTTTGCCTCCGCGCAGAAATACAATAGTAGAACGGGCTGGCCGAGTTTTTGGCAGCCTCTAGAAGGGGCCATTGGCATTTCTGTTGATCGCTCGCTATTCATGACGCGCACGGAAGTGCATTGCAGCCGTTGCGGGGGACACCTGGGCCACGTTTTTAGCGACGGCCCTCAGCCGACCGGCGAACGTTATTGTATGAACGGCGTATCTCTCGCATTCGTTCCCGAAACTGCTGAGGATTAGCTACCTACTAAAAACCCGTTTTCTTCTTTGAAAACGGGTTTCTAAGAGACGACTAACTCGCTTGCGGCAGGAGATCGAAATACGATTGCAAATCCCGTTCTGCCAGACGGAAATGATAATCAGCCACCGCCGCATTGCGGTCTTTAGCAGCTGTGTCGATGCGCTCAAAATGACTAAAAATAGCCTTACCGAGTTGCGCGGCTTGTTTTTGGTCTTTTGGCAAGAGAGAACGGTTGAGAGAGGCGATTTCCTGGCGTAGCACTCCTAAAGGCCCGTGAAGGTAAGTTTGGATATCCCCCCAGTTGCGATCGGCAATAAACTTCTCCAACACCGCCATATTTTCGTTAGCTTGTTGGATGGGGTCGATCAAAACTTTTAACTGCTCGATTTTAGCGGGGGAATAGGTTGTGGGAATGGCCGCTTGGGGGCTACCACCGCAACTGACGAGAAAGGTAGCAACCAAGACCAAGATGAGAGACAGAATAGATCGAAGACGTGGCATAAGTTTATTATTACGATTACTTCACGAGACAAAAACTCCTTATCAATTGTCTCAAGAATCCGACCCTTTAGCATGACTGACGGCGCAAAAAGTTCACAATTGCTTGATTGACTTCTTGAGGCCAGTGTTCTTGCGGGTAGTGCTTGGCTTGTTCGAGGGGGATAAACTCAATATTAGAGTGCTTCTGGGCAAGCTGTTGAGGAAATTCCGATGTCAGCCAAGGATCAGCCATTCCCCAGATTATCGCTGTTGGTTTTTCCCAGTTGTCCCATCCTTGTTCGAGAGAGGGTGTGAGGGTAGAACGTTGTAAATGTTTCGTGGTTGCCAGCAAAGCACGCCCAACGGCTGAAGTTTTCAAAAAAGGGCGACGGTAAACCATTAAATCTTCTTCTGCAATGACAAAGCCGCTTCCTCCCTCTAAGGTGCGATCAACTAATAGCGGGTCTTGCGTGACCATATCCCCGACAAAAGGCAGTCCCCACTGCTTCATTAGCCAAGGTAACTTGGTAGGGTGCGAAAGCGGCGTGTTGAGGATGACTAGGCGATCAATGCGTTCGGGATGGGCGAAAGCATAGGCAATGCCAACTGAAGCGAGAAAACCTTGGACGATTAAAGAGAATTTTTCGAGTTCTAACGCTTGAATAAAAGCGTCTAGCGCATTTAAATAAGCTTGAGGGGTGTAGGCAAAGTCCCGCTTGTCCGGTTTGGCGGAAAAACCTGAGCCGATCCAATCGGGGGCGATCGCACGCTGGCCATTTTCGCCTAAAATGGGCATCACCTGCCGCCACATATAGCTCTGGGCCGGCAAGCCGTGCAGCAAAAGAACGGGGGTACGCAGCGTAGCACAGGCGATAGCCTGAGCGCTGTGTTCGACAGGGGCAACTTCCCGATAAAACCACTCTAGGTCGCCAACCGTTAGGGTATTTTCTGGCATCGAATTGTTTATTTTTTTGCTTTTCTCCTCAAAATATAGCAATTTTAGGAGCCAGTTAAGCGGGAAAAATTCGCAAGCGGCGGTTAGGTTCGTCCCCAAAACTATCCGATTGCAAGCGGTAGTGTTCGACTAACTCGTGCTGCATTTTACGGACTTTAGCCGATCGCGGCAGCAATTCGACGGGCTGTCCTTTGGGGATGACAATTTGCTCGACCGCTAATCTGGCTTCTTCTAGGGCTTCGATCTCGTCATCGCTACCACTGTGGGCGAACAAGCGCAGATCAGCCGTTTCTGGAATGTTGGGATCATCCATCCCCAGAATACGCCGTAGAACGCGAGTAATCTGAGGAATTGTATTCGATTTGACTCCATAGACCGGAATTTGTCTGACTTTGGCGATTTGGCGCAATTTAGAGTGGCTTTTGACGTGCGATCGCAGAGCCACGACCGCATCGGCATTGTTCAGGTCTTTGGTAATAACCACTGGCAAATTAAACACTTCGATGACTTGATCGATTTGGGATTTACCAATGCCATAAGGATAGACGTAGACCGGCCAATCTTCGCCATTGGGGCCGGGAGTGCGTACCTTGTCGCCTTCGGGTTCCGCCTGATACCAAGACTGGTCGAGCAGGCGATCAAACTCAGTCACCGGGCTAGGTTTAGTCGTTCCCATCGGAGCAAGCGGGGTCATGCGGCCGGAAGCCCGCCATCCCGTCGGTCGAGCAGGGGCAACCAGAGACGTTCCGGGTACTGAGAGTCCGTTGCTGGGTTTTTCATAAACTTCTTGACTGACTTGGATGCTGCCATTTTGATCAATTGTCCTGACCTGTGGGTTAGGTTGGCCGCCGCGCAGCAGAATATCGACCGTTAGAGCCGCGTCTTCATGAATGACCCAACGCTGGCGTTCAAGCATTTCGACAGCAATCTCGAAGGTAGGAGGGGCTTTGCGTTCAAGGACAGTTTTTTGCGAACCGCGCCGACGGGCTTCGTCATCCCCTAATGTTACCGCTTGAATGCCGCCCACTAAATCCGAGAGGGTAGGGTTTTTGATCAGGTTGTCGATGCGGTTGCCGTGAGCGGTTCCCACTAATTGTACGCCGCGTTCGGCGATCGTTCGAGCTGCTAGAGATTCCAACTCGGTGCCAATCTCATCGATGACAATGACTTCTGGCATATGGTTTTCGACCGCTTCAATCATCACTTGATGCTGCAACTCTGGGCGGGCAACTTGCATCCGTCGGGCGCGTCCGATGGCGGGGTGGGGAATGTCGCCGTCTCCAGCAATTTCGTTGGAGGTATCGATGATGACCACGCGCTTGTTAAAATCATCAGCGAGTACCCTGGCAATTTCCCGCAGGGCAGTGGTTTTGCCCACTCCCGGACGGCCGAGTAGCAGGATAGATTTCCCCGTATCTACCAAGTCGCTAATCATGGCGATGGTACCAAAAACCGCCCGGCCAATCCGGCAGGTCAAACCAATAATTTTGCCTGTACGGTTGCGAATGGCACTGATACGGTGCAGCGTCCGTTCGATGCCTGCGCGATTGTCGCCACTAAAATGGCCGACTCGGTCGATGCAGTGCTGTAAATCTTCTTGAGAAATGGGGGTGTCGCCCAACTCGACGGCTTCGTCGAGAAAGCGAGCCTCTGGTATCCTGCCCAAGTCCATCACGACTTCAATCAAACTGTCTTGTTGAGAATGTTGCTCAATGTTGCGGCGAATTTCTGGAGGCAAGATGTCCAGAAGTTTGCTGAGTTCATCAGTCACCTGTAACTGTTGGCAGGGGTTGGGGTTGGGCATTAATGATACTGGTCTTGAAGACGCGATTGAGGGAGGGAAAAAAGGGTGTTGATTGGGGTCTATCATAATGCGGGGGGTTTCGTCAATGGCAACGATGAAAAAAAAGCAATCAATCAATGCCGATTTTCGTCCTCGAAGGGGAACAGGGATTTGAGTTGGCAGACGAGTTTTTGAGCCGTTTCTACGGACTGAGCTAGCAAATCAGGGGAATTTTCTAAGTGCGTCATCTTTCGGCGCTCAAGGGTTGCTAGGGTGGAATTTAACTGCGATCGCGCATAACTGCCGTAGGCAATTCCTGCTATTGTCTGACGCGAGCGAGGCAAATAAGATTCTTCGCCTCTTTCCCTCAAGAGTCCCAGCGTTTTTAATTTGGGAACGGTATGGGCGTTGGTTCCTCCTGCCAGTTGAACGAAGCCTGGTAATTGCGCCTCAAGGACTTTTCGCGCTAATTTAATCGCTGCTTTTGTCGTTCCCTTGCCGATATCGCCACTCATTGGCCGTCCGTCCGTTTGCCAAATTAAGGCGCAGGGTAAAGGGGTAATCAGTTCAGAAATCCAGTAGAGGTAGTCGATGACTTCAGGTGCGCCTTGACAACTGATGGCCAACAATTTTAAGTGATTTATCCCAGGCGCGATCGCCTGCCACAATCGTTGAAAAGCGGCTTCGTGACCCACTTGGGTGTGAATTTCGACCGCGTCAATCTCTCCTCGCTCAATCCAGGGTGCGATCTCGCTGGGGGAAGTAAGATAAGAACGAGTCTCAATTAGATGCTGGGGACAGACCGGTAAGCAGCGCCCACAACCGTAGCAGCGCGGTTCGCTCACGCCAGTAAGGACGATCGCTTGCGTTGGACAGACGGCTTCACAAGGGCGAGAACAGTCTACTGGGCAATGGGTTGGGTCAAAAACTGCCTTGCGAAAGTGGGGGTCTTCTGCATCATTTAAACTCACCATCAACCAGGGTTGTCGGGGTCTTAGCGATCTTTTGAGTGAGATAAGTTTTGCGACTGAGATGCCTTCAGTCGCAGCCGTCATGACAGCGCGATCGGCAGCAATATCAATGCAGTCAGCCCCCGCTAAGCTGTAAGCTAAAGCCAGAGAGCGAATGGCTGGCAAGTCTTGAAAACTCGCCCCACAGATGAGCTTGAACCAGGTTCCTGCTTTCAGTGACTCTAAGGGATGGGATAGAACGTTCACTTTTTCATACTAGATCGTCTGCCCGTTGGCTGTCGCAAATTTTGACCGGACTTTTGGGATATATATTTGTAGCATATCATACTATAAGCGGATATCGCGCTTTTAGGCTTAATCCCTTACCATAAAGCTTGATCAATGATTAAAAGAGCATTCAAAAGCGATTTGAGTTACGACAATACCTGCAAATAAGAGGTTTCCTTATTTAAAAATTAAATACGATTGTATTAAAAATAGGCGAGAATTAGTTCAAATAAACTGTCAGAGAGACCCCGACTTTACAAGTCGGGGTCTCTCTGACTTCGTCAAGATTAATCCAGAATAGTTTAATTAATTTCCACAAGTTTTCCACACCTTTTAAACAAGTTTTCAACAGGATAATCGCATGAAAGATATGCTTCTCCAAGTTCTGTGGAAATTATTTTAATAGTCTTTTTGTAAAGATAAGATGACTTTTACTAACTCCCTTGAAACAAAACCCAATGTAGACAGTCCAGAGAAATATCTTTACGAAAATATCGAAGACACAAAAAAGACTAAGTATGCTAGAATGCATTATCTAAGTGTTCCGGCATACAGAGAATTTCCAGGCTTGCCCAAAATTTTGAAAAAGTCTAGAAAAATCAATTAATTCCTTTTATTATCATTACTTTCGCTCGTTTAGGTTAATTATAGATGGACACTTCAATCACACTTATTGTTGAACTTCCTGAAGATCTTCACCATTCGCTATCTATTTTTTTAGAAGACTTTTCTGAATGGGATTTTAATCAGGTATTCAGCGTCGCTCTTAGCCATTTCTTAAAACAACAAAAAGCTGCTGAAACCGCCAACAATCGAGTCATACAGAAATCCTGAGTTGCCGTTTCCAAGGTTGATTAAATGACGAAGTCATCGCAGGCTCCGCTTTTAAAAGGAGTCCTCGATGACTCAATACATGGAGTACGAAAGCAACAATAATGGCTAATAAATTTTCCCATACCCAATCCACCAAAACTCAACAGTCACGCCTGAAGAACCAACAGCATCCTGTTTCTTCTGCCCAAAATGTCGTTGATGTCATTCGAGAACGCCGTCCTATTCCCAACCCTTACCGAGTGGGCGATATTTGTACGCTGTTGGTAAAAGGCAATAGTGAACTGCGTGGGCGAGGAGGACAGTGGTGTCTGATCGAAACCGTTCACACCTTCTCTTGCACGGTTCGCACCTGGGATACCCAAATCCAAGTTAGGCTCGAAAATTTGCTAGAACGTTATTATTCTCCTCAACAGCGAGAGACAATGCGCCAATGGTGCGATCGCCTCCATCGATTGCTGCAAGCCGATTTAGAACCAGCAGCCCTCGCCATGCTAGAAAGCCTAGGAAAGCTGGATAGACCCTTTCTCACTCCCTTAGAGGAAAAGCTGCTGGCATTGTTGGAAGTGGAAATCCAGTCTAAATAATTATTCTCAAAGCGATCGCTTGACGAAGTCATCGCAGACTCCGCCACGTCTACGGACACTGAAATGTTGGAGGGAGCCTCGCCCATCGGGGACTCCTTTTAAAGGCGGAGTACCGATGACCTCCGTAAAAACTCGAATGCCGAAAACCGTAGTGAGCCAATATAATAGCGGTGGCAACTAATTTTTCGGCAAAACGAGGTCAATTCATGCATCCTAGAGAGGTTTATTTTGTGTGTCTTAGTCTTTTGGCGATCGGCGATGTCAGCTTGATTTATCCAGAAGTCACCCATTACGTGCAAAACTTGTTAACAGGCATTTATTCTCCTCTTTCAATTGCGCTATATTCACTTTTGATTAATGTTCTTATTTTAGTCGGGATGATCGGTTATTTTGATTGGTGGTTTTCGCAAAAAATGGAATAATCGCGATCGCTCTCCTGCAAAATTCTTATCTCCTGCCTTCTCTTAATTGTTATCTGCTTTACTATGCGCTAACGCTTTTTGTTGCAAAATAATAAGCTAAAAGCAAGTCCACCCGCCCAGAGGAAGCAGTATGAGCAACAATCATAAAACCCAAAAGCCAAAAATTGTGGTCATTGGCGGGGGATTTGGCGGACTTTATGCGGTTAAAGACCTAAAAAATGCGGCTCTCCAGGTTAAGATATGCTAAATCAATCATTGAACTCCCAAGCTAGTAAGCTTCTCAGTTTAAAATTATCAAAATTTCTAAAGCCATAACCTAAGCGTTTAATTAACTTCAACTTATTGTTAATTCCTTCGACAACACCTTGAGTGATGCCAGTGCCAAAGTATTGTGTTTCTCTAAATCGACTAATACCTCTAAATCTTCGCTAAAAGGTTTTTGACAATTGACACATTTAAATTGTCGTCGATTAATTTTTAAATAAGCGGATTGATTACTGAGCGGTAAATCTCTCACTAAAAAATAATGGTTTTGATGGTTAAAGTTTACACTTGTTCAAGTTATAAAATAAGTTTAGCATACTTAAGTCTGGAAAACCGAAGATTTAAATAAAATACTGACTGAATCGTGTTAACTTAAAAGGTGGGCAATGCCCACCCTACTCAATTATTTTAGCGGTTGAGAAAGTCAATAAAATCCTTTAAATTGTCTGGACGATATTTTAATTCCTCACGTAGCCAGCGAGTTTTAACACTTTCGTGAAGCTCGTCTTTATTGGCAATCTTTCGCCAATGGGTGCCAAATTTGTCGGTAACTTTAGAGATAATAGAGCGAGATTCGATAGCAAAAGGAATGATAGAATCGGGCAAAATTCCTCCTTCAATGACTGTCGGATCGAATTCTAGTTTTAAGTCCGATTTGCTAGCAAAATCCATCATCCATTTTAAGGTTGTATCTGACAAACCTTTGTGTTCTACTGAACCGCCACCTACACAACCGTGATTGCCAGGAAACCAGATTTGTACCAAGTTTTGAGCGACATTACTTTTGCTTTTAGTCATGGGAGTTATGTCAAAAACCCTGCGCCGTTCGTCAATGGCTACTGCATGGAGAGCATTTTCAATTGTCCGATTTAATTGCGTGTCGTGAAATTTGTATTTATCGTTGAGTCCTCCTGCCCATCGTAGCCAAGGAGCATCGGGTATGCCGAGAGAACCGACAGTATCCCAGCATCCTAGCAGGCTAACGGGCACGCGATCGCCTACTTCTGAACGGAAGGCGTATTTTTGGCGGAAATCAACTGCAATCTTGCCATCTGGGTCTCTTTCTTTATCCTCATTCGGGGCGCGGTAAATATCATAGGCTTCCTGTGCTTTACGGATGTGCTGTCGCGTTAGGAGTCCGCAGTTATAGATCAGTCCTGCCAAACTCCGCACTGTATAAGCCCCCCGACTGAAGCCAAATAGGTAAATTTCGTCACCCGGAAGGTAGTTCCAGCCTAAAAAACGATAGGCATCTTGAATGGCTTTGTCAATCCCCTTACCTATTCCACCGCCGACGTAGCGATCAAATTTATCCCCCGTTCCCAGCCCATTTTCATAATAAATCAGTTGGGGTGTGCCGTCGTCAGCAATCGGTTTAATGGCTTGAGCAATCTTAAGAGCGTTGGTAGGCACGACATCGGTTAATTGCCGCCAAGTTCCGTCACAGACAACTATCAGACGTTTCATCAGAGTTTCCTCCCGCTATTTAAAGTTAAGTCAATTAATAAGTTATGATTTTCCAGCCGAAACTAAGTGGCATTTGCTAACAATTATGGGCTGATTTTGGATCGCTACAACGGCAATAAGCTCAATTCTTAAAAATTCTCTTTTTTCCTGTCTTTTTCTTTTACTTTTCTTTACAAATAAAGCTGACAGAAGTGGATTTTACTTAAGTTCCTAAACTTCGGTTGTTATCACTTGAGGGAAAAGACATACTCGATTTATGCCCAAGCGCGATCGCTCTTAAGAATCAGTCTGTCTGGAGGAAAAGAGTCGTTTGTCTTGGGGGATTTCTGATCAATGTTTGTTAATCGTTTTCAACCTAGGAGTTGTGGTATGGATGTAATCATCGAATGGAATAATGTCTTGCTCGAAGCCATCCGTAAAATCGGCGGCGCTCCTTGCCCCATTGCTCGGGCCAGTGCCATGATGCATATTGCCATGTTTGATGCGCTCAATGTGTTGACACCGACCTATAGTGCCTATTTATCTGGGCTACCGACTGCCGATCCTGACACCTCACCAGAGGCGGCGGCGGTGTATGCAGCACACCAAGTTTTGTGCAAAGTTTATTCAAGTCGAATTAATGATTTTGATGCTGCTTTAGAAACCTCTATTGCGCGAATCAGCAGTATGACAACTTCTGATGCTGTTGACAAAGGACGGGTATTAGGGACTGCGATCGCCGATATGGTCATTACCCTACGCACAGGCGACGGTTCAGGCGCTCCTCCTCGCTACCGATCTGGCAATAACCCTGGAGATTGGCGACCGACGGGTTCAGGCGATCCAGTCACCCCGCAATGGCCGGGTGTCACGCCTTTTACCCCAGGCTTTGAAATCCTGCAATTCCGTCCTCCTTTACCCGGTAACTATCCTAACAAAGTGGAAATGTTGCGCTCTAGCGAGTATGCTGCTCAATTGAATGAAGTGAAATCGCTCGGTTCAGTCAATTCTCAAACTCGCACCCCCGAACAAACCGAAATTGCCTTTTTCTGGGCGAATGATGTCGATGGAACCTACAAACCCCCCGGTCATTTGTTCCGCATTACCCAAATTGTCGCCGAACAACGCCAACTGTCTCTGCTCGAAAATGCCCGTTTATTCGCATTGGTAGGCATCGTCCTAGCAGATGCAGGCGTGGTAGCTTGGGATTCCAAGTATTCGACAGATATCGACCTGTGGCGGCCAGAAACGGCCATTCGCTTAGCAGATACCGACGGCAACCTGTTCACCGAAGAAGACCGCAACTGGCAACCTCTTTCTGTTACACCACAGGGACAACGGTTTAGCCCTCCCTTCCCGGCTTATGTCTCCGGTCATGCTACCTTTGGGGCAGCGCATTCTGGCATTATGCGGAATTACTTCGGCACGGATAATGTGACGTTTACGGCGGATACGGACGATCCGAGTGTAGAAGGAGTCAAACGCACCTTTAATAGTTTTAGCTCCGCCGCCCTCGAAAATGGCAGAAGTCGGATTTATCTAGGCGTTCATTTTCAGTGGGATGGCGATCATGGTTTCATTTCGGGAACTGCTTTAGCTGATTTTGTCTTTGCTAAGGTTCTCCAACCTTTGTAACTTGATTGACTTCGTTCTGACCTCTTTCCTAGCCTAATAGGAAAGAGGTTTATGGCAGATTAATGACCGATATCGCCCGAAGATATAGGAGAAATAGGTTGCTTTTTGCGGGTAAACAAGCGCCGAAATCCGTGATAGAAATTGTCGATGTAGGTAAAGACAACGGGAACGACAATTAAGGTTAACAGCGTGGAAGTTGCAAAGCCACCAATCACCGCGATCGCCATTGGACTACGGGTTTCCCCTTCTGGCCCCCATCCCAAAGCAATCGGAATCATCCCAGCAATGGTAGAAACAGAAGTCATCATAATCGGGCGCAAGCGGGAGATTCCTGACTCTAGAACAGCAGTGAATTGCTTTTCACCTTTTTTGAGGGCTGATAAGGCAAAATCAACTAATAAAATTGCATTTTTTGTCACCAATCCCATTAACAAGACAATCCCAATGAGGGCAAAGAGGGCTAACTCTTTTTGAGCAATCAGCAATCCCAGCAAAGCCCCACTGATAGAAAAGGGTAGAGAAGCTAAAATACTAAAAGGATAGAAGAAATTGTTGTATAAAAGCACCAAAATTGCGTAAATTGCCAGCACTGCCAGCCCTAACGCGCTAGAAAAACGGCTAAACACGTCTCGCATGATTTTGGCATCGCCAAACGGCTGTTCGCTCACTTCTGGCGGTAGGGGATTCATGGCAGGCAAAGCTTTAACTTGAGCGATCGCTTCTCCTAATGAAATGCCCTGCAAGTTGGCACTGACTTCCACTTGGCGACTGCGGTTAAGACGCTTAATCTCAGCAGGGCCGCTACCTAAGCGAAGATTAGCTACTGCACTGAGCGGAACCAACGTGCCGTTATTGCTAGGAACCCGCAAATTATTCAGTGTTTCGATGTCGCTGCGTTCTTGAGAAGCAATTTTCACTCTGATCGGAATTTGTCGGTCAGGCAGGGTAAATTTAGCCAAATTCGAGTCAATATCTCCCAACAGACCCAAGGAAGCTGTACGAGCGATCGCCTGTACCGACACCCCCAAATCAGCAGCCCGTTCAGGATCGGGTTCGATCAGAATTTCGGGTTTAACCAGGCTGAGGCTAGAAATCACCTCAACTAAACCAGGAATTTCTCGCATTTGCTTTTCGAGCGCGTTGGCGCTTTGTGCTAGTACATCAGGGTTTTCGCTTTTGAGAACGATGCTCAAGTCTTTACTGCTACCAGCCCCCCCGCGACTGCGAAAACTGAGCCTAGCGCCGGGAATTTGCTGAAATTGTTGGCGCATTTGGCTTTCAAACTCAGTCTGGTTAATAGTTCGTTGGTTTTTCGGCACTAAATTGATAAAAATGGTGGCACTATTGACCTGTCCTTCGCCTCCCAGGTTAGCCAAAACGCTATCGACTGAGGGATTGGCTTGTAAAATCTGATTGATCTGTTGACTGATAGCTTCTGTTTCAATCAAAGTCGAACCGGGCGGTAACTCAACTGATACCGTACTTAAACTGCGATCGCCTTCACTAAATAAGCCTTTGGGAATAAAAGGAATTAACTGCAAACTGCCCACAAAAAAGGCCAATGCAACGAGTAAAGTGGTAATGCGGTGGCGCAATGCCCAAGTCAAAAGCTGGCGATAAGGATGAAAGCGTCTTTTAGCCGATTGGAGGGCTTGGGGTTTTTTGGCTTTCAATAGATAGGCACTCATCAGAGGGGTAATCGTACAGGCAACGAGCGTCGAAAACAGGGTTGAAACCGACACTGTAACCCCAAACGGCTGAAAAAATTGCCCCGGTATGCCCCCCATAAAAGCGACAGGCAGAAAAACGGCGATAATCGTGGCAGCAGAAGCTAAAACCGCCAGTCCAATTTCTTTCGACGCATCCAAAGAGGCTTGTAAAGGTGTTTTACCACGCTGCAAGTGCTGGTCAATGTTTTCCACCATGCACACCGCATCGTCGATTAAATTCCCAATCGCCAACGCCAAAGCCAGCAAGGTCATACCGTTGAGGGTATAGCCCAGCCATTGCATGACAGCAAAAGTCGGAATAATTGAAAGGGGCAAAGCAACGCCAGTAATCAAGGTCGCCCGCCATTCCCACAAAAATAAACCGACAGTAATCACCGTCAGCAAGCAGCCGACGACTAAATCTTCAATTAAATCGTCATAAGAGGCGCGAATTGCGTCGGCACGGGTAAAAATTAGCTTAAATTCAATATCATCAGGTAAGGATTTTTTTAGTGTTTCAACGGCTTGACGGACTCCTTCTTCGACAGTGACGAGGGTACTGCCAGTACTACGCAACACCGAAAAGCCAACGACGGGTTTGCCATCAAGATAGGAAGACTGGCGCGGATCGGCAAAACTATCTTCTACCTTGCCCAAATTGTTCAACACCACTGTATCCCCATTGGGCAAAACAATCCGGTAATTCTGCAACTCCTCAACCGTTTTGGCTGCCCCCAAGGTGCGGACGTTTTGCTCGCCGCCGCCAATTTCCGAGCGTCCTCCCGGCAAATTAACGTTAAAATTGCGAATTTGCTCGTTAACCTGCGTTGCAGTCACGCCGTAAGCTTGCAGTCGGCTCGGATCGAGGTCTAAGCGTATTTCTCGTTCGACTCCTCCTAAGCGGTCAATTTGAGCGACTCCTGGTACGTTAAGCAACTCACGGCTAATTTTGCGATCCACTAAGTCGCTAAGTTCTTCGACTGATCGCACCTGAGAAGACACCGCATAGGTCATCATCGACCCGCCAGCGAACTCCAGCCGCTTGACAATCGGTTCGTTGATATCTTCTGGTAAATCTTGGCGAATTTGAGAAATCGCGTTGCGAACGTCGTTGGTAGCGCGATCGCTATCTGTCCCCAAAACAAAATTAATCGTCGTGGTCGATGAGCCGTCGGTTACGTTAGAAGTAATTTGATCAATATTGCCTAACCCCGCTACTGCATCTTCGACTTTTTTTGTCACTTCTGATTCTAATTCTGTTGGCCCGGCCCCCCGTTGAGTAACCGTTACCATGACCGCCGGAACGTCAATATTCGGTTGGCTGTCAATGCCCAAGTTGAGAAAGGCAAAATAGCCCAAAATTGCCAGAATCAGAAAAGTAACTACCGTTGGAATCGGATTTTTAATCGACCAAGCCGAAATGTGAAAAGACATAAGTAGTAGAATATTTAAATTACTAGTTGAGATCTCGCAAAGCGAGTGCCTACGGCAGCAGGCAAGAGGCAATAGGCAAGAGGCAATAGGCAATAGGCAATTTAGATGTACAACAGCTTAATCAGTTATCAATTATTATTAAGTCAACCTTCGTCGCTCTGCCGTCCGTTGCCACTTTGAGACATCAAATATTCCCAAATGCGCCGTATCTCCTCTTGGTTTCGACGGGTGATGGTTGTCAGTTCTGAGAACATATCGACTAGCTCAAGCATTCTTAGGTCTAAGCGAGTGTTGACTTCCGCTTGTCTAGCGATCGCTTCCTCGTGACGGGCGATCGCTTCCTCGTGACGGGTGATGTATCTAGCAGCAGTTTCTAGCAAGGCTTCGGCTTGTCTGAGACGATCTTCAGGCATCATAGCGTATCCTCAAAATAGAGCGTTGAATAAAAACATTATGACAAAATCATTTTGTTGCCTGGAGAATCTTAAATTATTTAAGGCGATTCTTGCCAAAAACTGTAAAATCGATGGTACTGATCTAGCAACTTGGACAAAATACTGATATGCGGGCGGTTATCTGTGGATACTACGGTCAAGGCAATGGCGGTGATGAAGCTCTTTTGATGTCATTGTTACAAATGTTACCCCCTGGTGTCACCCCTGTCGTCCTTTCTGCCAACCCCAACCAAACCCGCCAGCGTTACGGCGTAGAAAGTTGTGATAATCGCTCGTTTTTTGCCATTGTCAAAGCACTCAGAAGCGCAGAGGTCTTTATCTGGGGCGGAGGCAGCTTGATGCAAGATGTCACCAGTTTTGCCAGTCCTTTTTATTATGCGGGATTGATGGCGCTCGCTCAACAACTGGGTTTAAAAACGATAGCTTGGGCGCAAGGTATTGGCCCCTTAAAGCGTTTGACGACTCGCACTTTGACGCGCTATGTTCTCTGGCGATGTACGGCAGTGAGTGTGCGAGACTACGCCTCTGCTCAATTAGTCGCCGAGTGGAAGTTTGCCTTTTTGATCGCGCCTGATCCAGTTTGGGCATTAGAAAGCAAACCCGTCAAAGGGTTATGGGAGTTACCCGCGCCTAGAATCGCTGTCAATTTACGCAACCATCCTTTGCTAACCCCCCAACGTCTTGCCATTCTCACTCAAGCGTTAGTCGATTTCCAAAAAGCAACCCATACCTGCATTTTGCTGGTTCCGTTTCAAGCGTCTCAGGATTTGGCGATCGCTCACTCTATCGCTTCTCAACTGCCGGGTTCTCATCAAATTGTCACGCTTGACGATCCCAGAGAATTAAAGGGTTTATTTCGCGGCGTGGAAATGACGATTGGGATGCGCCTGCACAGTTTAATTATGGCGGCAGCCGAGGAGTGCCGTTGTTTTGCCCTCAGTTATGACCCGAAAGTGACTCGTTTAATGGCAGAAATCCAGCTTCCTGGCTGGGAACTCGCCAATCTACCTGACGATCCTCATCTGATCACTACCACTTGGTTGGATTGCTATGTTAATGGGGAATGTCTCACCCTAGATCAAATTCAATCCTTGTGCGATCGCGCTTTGATGCATCAAGACCTTTTGTTACAAATCTGCCGCTAAAAAAACCTCGGTTAGTAACACCGAGGCAGGCAGTAGGAGAAATCCAACGAAGTTGATGAAAAAGATTTAGCTAACGACGACAGAAATCGTGGCTAGTGCAGCAATCAGGAGTGAGGCGATCGCACCTTGAACGAGGTAGCGGCGTTGCTGTTGTTGAGAGGGATAAGTCGTGTAGTAGACTTTGGGTTCTTTGGCAAAGTTGTTCAGTAAACCTTGTTCGTCTGTGGTAGTGTACATTTCGCGCTCCTTGAATTGCTTTATGTAAATAAATGTAACAGATAAGATTGCGAATTGTAAAGTAAACTTGACAAAATGAATTTTATGTCTATTATAAGTTAACTTTATTGATAACAGTTGTAGGGGCGCATTGCGTGCGCCCTCTTGCATTGCGTGCGCCCTCTTGCATTGCGTGCGCCCTCTTGCATTGCGTGCGCCCTCTTAACGTATGGCATCATGAAACCGTTCAATCCCGACAACTTTTTGATTTTAGTGGTCGATGACATTTATAAAAATATTCAACTGCTCGTCGAGGTGTTAGATCGAACGGGTTATGCCACGACGTTTGCGACAAGCGGGCAACAGGCGATAAAACGGATCAACAACACGCAGCCAGATTTAATTTTATTAGACTTGATGATGCCTCAAATGAATGGCATTGAAGTCTGTGAAATTCTGCAAGCCGATCCCCAAACTGCCTCAATTCCTCTGATTTTTTTGACCGCTAGTAGCGAAAAAGACTATCTTCTGCAAGCCTTTGAGCGCGGCGCAGTTGATTACGTCACCAAACCCTTTAAAATTCCCGAACTTCTCGCCCGCATTAAAACTCATCTCGAATTAAAACAGATGCAAGACGAACTCCAGCAAACTCATAGCAAACTCGAAAAATTAGTCCTAACCGATCCGCTCACCGGCGTAGCGAGTCGCCGCGCCTTGTTTGCCTTTGCCGAACAGGAATTTGAGCGCGTTAAACGATACCCATCCTTGCTTTCCCTGTTAATTGTCGATATTGACCGCTTTAAAAGCATTAACGATACCTATGGCCATGATATCGGCGATGATGTGCTAATAGTAACCGCCAATGCCATTGATCGTTGTTTGAGAAAGGTCGATCGCGTGGGGCGCTTTGGGGGGGAAGAATTTGTGGTTATTTTACCAGAAACAGACCTTGAGGGAGCTTTAATGGTTGCCGAGCGGATTCGTGTGGCGATCGCCTCTCAATCTTTTGAGGTTGAAAATCAATCTTTTGCGGTAACTGCTAGCATTGGCGTGAGTACTTATCAATCAGAAGATAGGACGCTCGACGAAGTTCTCAATCGGGCTGATCGCGCTCTCTATCAAGCTAAAGGAGAAGGGCGCGATCGGGTGATTTTCAGCGAGGAATTAGGGGCTAGGGAGACAAGGAGACAAGGGGAAGAAAACGAGCAGTGAATCAGAAAATATTTCGGGTAATGTTGGGATTGGTTATTGGTTTGGGGGTTGGCAATTTGGGGACTGTGGCGGCGGAGTTGCCAGAGATTTTGCGCCGAGGAAAATTGATCGTCGCGGTGAAAGATAATGTTCGTCCTTTGGGATTTTATGATGCCCAAGGAAACTTGCAAGGACTAGAAATCGATATTGCCAGACACTTAGCAGAAGAATTGCTAGGCGATCGCACGGCTGTCATTTTCCAACCTGTCTCTAATTCTGAGCGTTTACAAGTGGTGATTGAGGGTAAAGTGGATCTAGCAATAGCCAGAGTCACTGTTACGGCTCCTCGCTCCCGAATAATCGATTTTAGTCCCTACTATTACCTTGATGGCACGGGACTCATTACGAACCAAAATGACATTCAGCAATTAGCAAATCTAGACAAACGGAAAATCGCCGTTCTCAAATACTCCAGTACCATTGCCACTCTTCGCAGCGAACTGCCAAACGCCCAAATGGTAGGGGTAGACTCCTATGCCGAAGCACTAACTTTATTGGAGAATTATCAAGTCGCTGCCTTTGCCGCCGATAATAGTATTCTAGCGGGATGGGTGCAGGAGCATTCCCAATACCGACTCTTGCCCGTCCGTCTCTCAGGCGAAGCTTTAGGGGTGGTGATGCCCAAAGGATTGCAGTATGCTAGTTTACGGAGTCGCGTTAACGAGGCGATGGTACGCTGGCAGCGTTCCGGTTGGCTGCGGGAACGCTCTACTTATTGGGGACTCCCTTTACAATGAACAATGAACAATAAACAATTACCAATTAGCTATTAACTATGGACGAAACGCTTCCACTAATTTATTTATCTGGG
>JBGTNM010000509.1:0-19168 GCA_041743025.1 Microcystaceae cyanobacterium | reverse complement strand
GGGCAATGTTTTTAAAGCTGCCGATCCTGAAACCCCTCCTGGAACAGAACTGGGTAGTGGCGGAACAACAGGAACCGATCCTAATCCTAATCCTATTTTTGGATTTTTCAAAGATATGTACAACCGCAACAAACGCAGAATGCCCGATTATGTTCATACCGGAACACCAATTTGTTTTACGATTCATGAGGCTTCTTTAGAACGACAACATAATTTAAGTGAAGTTTATATGCAAGGAATTTATCAAGCTCCCATCCCAGAGTAAACTTAACCAAGAACTATTCAAAATGTTGCTCCCTCTCAAACTCCACCAAACCGGAAAGATTGCTGCTAATAGTATCAATCTCTACTATGAAACCTTTGGTGACCCAAAAAACCCCGCAGTTTTGTTAATCATGGGGGTTTCCTGTCCCTGTCTGCAATGGTTTCCCTATATTATCGATCCCATTGTCAGTCAAGGTTACTACATCATCCGTTTCGATAATCGGGATGTGGGACTTTCTACTTGGATCGATCCCCTAGATTGGCAAAAAGCGCACTATAGCCTAGAGGATATGGCACTAGACGCAGTAGGACTTCTTGATGCTCTAGGCATCGATAAAGCCCATATTGTCGGGGTATCCATGGGAGGGGCGATCGCTCAACGGATGGCTATTAATCATCCTGACAAGGTTCTCACCCTCACTGCGATCGCCTCTTTTACCGATGTTGCTGCTTTAGGAACAGGAGGAATTCCAGCGACTTTTGGGGCGACTGTCCCCACTTTAGCAGAATATCTAGGATTTTGGTCGATACTTGCGGGAACAACTTTCCCTCTGGATGTTCCTCTTTATAGCGAACTGTATCAAGAAAACGTAGTCGTGCGTCAAGGATACAACCCTAACAGTATGGGACATCATCTCGAAGCGATCGCTCATTCCCCCACCCTTGAACTCTCGAAAATCACAGTTCCTACCCTCGTCCTTCACGGGACAGCCGATCCCTTAATCCCTCTCAATCACGCGATAAAATACGCCAATTTAATCCCTCAAGCGAAATTCATCGAGATGAAGGGAGTGGGTCATGACATCCCGCAAGGAATTTGTCCTGTCATCCATCCTGAAATTTTTACCTTGTTTACCACTATCTAAAGGAGTCAAATCATCATGAGTGAAATTACTGTTGCCAAAGCTCAATTCATTGAATATTTAAAGGCATTCAACCAACTTGATCCTAGTCAGATTCCTCCCTTCTTCTATCTACCATCCATGCTGATGACTCCAGACATCGTTGCCGAACCCATGACGACAGTAGCTGAAGTTGAAGCCGTCTTTACCCCCTTTATGAATTCTCTGAAAAAGCAGGGATTTAGTCGTAGTGAAATCCTTAGTCTAAGCGAAAAAATGTTAACCGATAAGATCGTTATCTTTAGCGGTTCGGCAATACGCTATAAAAAAGAGGGAGAAACCGAAACCGAACTGGAAAAACTCGGTTTTACCTATACTCTACGCAAAGATGATCAGGACAATATATGGAAAATTATCATGGGTATTATTCATGATCCTGACACCGCGATCGCTCTTTAGACCATATAGTGGGTACGAAAACGCACACAAGCATCTTCTCGTTAGCTGTCGGAATCATCTTAATCCGAATGATATACCCCCTTTATTTTTTGATCAAACCCCTGTAGAGACTTTGCCTGCAACGTCTCTACAAAAGGGGGATATGTTACCGGATTTAGTATAAATAAGCTTTTTAGGGCATTTATCAAGCTTCAATCACGACTTTTAAATGACCCCGTTTGTTAACGACGCGACAGGCGGTTGTCGTGCCAGAGCGCTCAAATTCGAGATCGAGCAGAGTAGGGCCGATTCTGAGATTGTGCAGCCAAAGGCGATTGATGGACTCTGGTAAAACAGGATCGACGATGCGAACGCAATTACTCGAAACGTCCGGCACAATATTGATCATCATTTGTACCAGTTGAAAGATCGTTCCAGTTGCCCACGCTTGCGGAGAACAGGCGACTGGATAGCGCACCGGAGAATTGTCAATGCTTCGTTCGTAACCGCAAAACAACTCAGGCGGACGTTGGTAGGGTTGCTCTAGCGTCATATCAATGATACCTTGAGCGACTTCTAAGGCTGGTTCGATGTAACCGAGCGATCGCAGCCCTAACGCAATAATGCCGTTATCATGCGGCCAGACGGAACCGATATGATAGCCCATTGGATTGTAGGCAGGAGAGGCACTGCTCAGCGTCCGAATGCCCCAACCGCTAAACATATCGGGCGCTCGCAAACGTTCAGCTACACTGTTGGCTTTTTCGGTATGCAAAATGCCCAAACTCAGGCAGTGACCAGGATTGGACGTAATACTATCGACGGGGTGTCCTTCTCCATCGAGGGCTAAGGCGCAGTAATCCAATTCGGGCAGCCAAAAGTCGCGATTGAAGCGGTTTTTGAGTTCGCGGGCTTCTTCTGACCAGCGTTGAGCCAAATCGGTGCGTTGCATGACTTTAGCCATATCGCTCAAACACACTTTAGCAGCATAGACGTATCCTTGCACTTCACAAAGCGTAATCGGCGGTGTTGCTAGTTGCCCCTGCGCGTTGACAATGCAATTGTTAGAATCTTTCCATCCCTGATTGGGCAATCCGCCAGGAGAAAGGCGTAAATAGCTGAGATAGCCTGTTTTTTTCAAGTGGTGGTCAATCCAGTCCATTGCCGCTAAAGCATTTGCCCAGAGCTTTTCTAGGGTGTCGCGATCGCCCGTCCAAGCGTAATATTGAGCGTAGAGCATAATCCACAAAGGCGTAGCATCGACCGTTCCGTAGTAGGGAGTATGGGGAATCTCCCCACAACGAGCCATTTCTCCGAGACGAATTTCGTGGAGAATTTTGCCAGGTTCTTCTTCTCGCCAGTCGTCGTAGGTTTTGCCTTGGTATTCCGCCAACACCATTAGGGTTTCTTTGGCAATTTGTGGTTGCAGAATCAGGGTTTGCCAAGCAGCAATCAGAGCATCTCTGCCAAATAAGGTAGAAAACCAGGGAATTCCAGCAGAAAGGGCTTTATGGTCGTGAAAGGTCTGTCTGAGATGATAGATGTCCTGTTCTGCCTGTTCAATCGCCAGATTTAACGCTTTGTTATCGGTACGAATTTGCGTGACTTGTTGCTGCCATTGCTGCTGTTCCATCGTTTCTGCCGCTTTTGCCTGCATCAACGTCATGGGAATGCCCACCTTAGACACAGGCTGAGAGTTAGTCAGCATTTGAATACGATAACCCAGTTTGATACTTTCGTGCGGTTGCAATTCCAACTGCCAGATAGCGGTATTACCTTTGCTTAACATCGGCGGACGCACGAGAAATCGAATGCGCGATTCGATGACCAAGCCATCCAATCCTTGATAAGCCAGAATAAGTTCTTCTAGATCTTTTGGGGAAACAAACTCTTGTTCTTGAAGGTGTTCTTCTGGTTTGAGACGCAGCAATTTACCCCGCTTAGTGCGTTCCCAGCCGCGAATCTCGAATAAATCGAGAAAATCAGCATCAAAACTCAAACTGAGTTCAAAATTGACGGGGTTGGTGCTGTAATTCGTTAGAATAATGCCTTCAAATAACCCCCCATTAAGGGCAATTTCTCGTTGGATGCTAATGGTTTCTGCTGGAATATTGCTATTATCTAAAAAAGGATTGGCGCAAAGCACAGAAAGGGCAAATCCTCGACGAGCATTACTACTCAACAAGATAGGTAGTTGTCCGTTAATTTGTAGCTCTAAGCGACTCAAAAAACGAGTATCTCGGCAAAATAATCCTAAACTACTAGGTGACTCTGGTAGTCCGCATCCTGGAATATTTCCCAACGAATCAGTAATTAAGAAAATATCATCATCTTTGAGAGTTAGAGTCGGATAGATGGGTTCTTTTTTGACACAAGGCCACTCAGGCGTTTCTACAATGTCTGCTTGTACAAATGTCTTGCCATCAAACTCTAAAAGTTCCGACATGATTAAAACCTGCTGTAAAGGCAAAAGGCAAAAGGCAAAAGGTAATTTAGCGGTGCAGTCCGGTCTTGGTGGTTTCCCCAAGGAGGAACTGCACCAAGAAGGTGCGCGACAGTTTACCTCTCAAGCACTCAATAAATTTAATCCCTTGAGTTGATGAAGGTGAACGCCAGACCCGTCATTCGTGACTTTTTCTAGCAGAAGTTGTTGATAAACGGCTTCATAGGCATCTACCATGCAGCGAACGCTAAAGTTTTCGACGACGCGATCGCGGCAGGCCACTCTACTAATTTTATCAATGTTTTTCACTGCCGCAATACATTCCTCAATATTTTGACACAGGAAGCCTGTTTCGCCATCAGCAATCACTTCAGGTGTTGATCCCATTTTCATAGCAATAACTGGCGTTCCTAGCGCCATTGATTCAATCATCACTAAACCAAAAGGTTCTTGCCAAGTAATCGGAAATAACGTGGCTAACGCTCGTCCCATCAACTCGCATTTCATCGCATGATTGGCTTCCCCTAAAAACTCAATTTGTTCACCGTCAATCTGGGGTTTGATTTCATTCTCAAAATATAAGCGATCAACAACATCAACTTTGCCAGCCATTTTTAAAGGCAAGCCGACACGTTTAGCAATTTCAATCGCTAGATGGGGGCCTTTTTCGGGAGAAAAGCGCCCTAAAAAAGCAAGATAGGGAGGACTATTTGGTTGAGCATAAAGAGGATATTTCTGGGTGTTAATTCCATTGTAAACGGTGGCTACATAATTTAATCCTAAATCGTTTCGCCTTTGAGCGTTAGAAATACTAATAAAGTTTTGCTTATTAACATAACGCCAAAGGTCTTCTTCAATTGACGGAACGGGGCCATGTAACGTATGAACGATGGGAATTTTGAGTAAATTAGCATAAGGAAAAGTGGCCATGCCAATATGAGAATGAATAATATCAAATTGACTAGACTGCTCAAAAAGTTTATTGAGTTGCAGCGTTTGATGGATATTATTAAAATATTCAGGAGAAACGTCTATTTCTAAACAACGTAAAGCTTTAGGACAAATCGCTTCTAATCTACCCAAGGTTTGAGAATCGCCACTCGCAAAGAGAGTTACTTCATGCCCTCGACGCACTAATTCATCGGTCAATAAACTGACTACCAGTTCTATTCCACCGTAAGTGGTGGGGGGAACGCTTTCCCATAAAGGTGCAATTTGAGCAATCCGCATAAAAAACCTCCAAGCATTTTTATTTGATAAAAAAATGAAAAATCGGCACTAAAAGCGTTTTTTAGGGCAACTGTTTTGCCGTTCTATAAATCCTACAGGATAATTGAGTTTCGCACAGCTATCCAAAGGGAGAAATTATGATATATATCTTGAGAGTTAATTTATACGTAAGCATTCAGCCGTCAGCTATCAGCTAGGGTTTATACGACTGGTAAGAGAGCTTTGCCTGAGCTAAAAACTAAAAATTAGTCTCGATTGAAACTTTAATTATTACTAAATCAGCAATAATTTCAGTTAGTTTTGATTAAAATAGCACTTTAATACTGAATAAAATTTGCTTGCTTTTTCTCTCTCTAAAGAATTGCTTGCTTCTCCCTCTGAAGGTATAAAAACCCAGAAAAAATCTGTTTTAAACTGTAAATCAAAGTAAATTTTACACAAGCTAGGAGAGTCTAACGATGTTACTATTGAAAAATCTATTAGCTTGTACAACCCTGTTCGCAGTAATAACTCTAGCCGCAGGCTGTGAAGCCCCTGAAGCACCTGAATACGAAGAAGACGATCGCCTAAACATTCAATCATCAGTTAATATACTCACTGATAACTGATAACTGATAACTGTTAACTGAAATGACCTCTCAAGCTTGTTTAATTTTTAATCCCATCGCTGGACAGGGCAATAGTGAGCAAGAATTAGTCACCATTTGCTCACTTTTAGAACCGGATATTGCGCTCGACATCCAATTGACAACCGAGGAGATTGATGCGGGACAATTAGCCAAAGAAGCGCTCAGGCGAGGCGCAAAAGCGATTATTGCCTCTGGTGGAGACGGGACGCTTTCGGCGGCGGCAGAAGCTCTTGTCGGAACGTCGGTTCCTCTGGGGATTATTTCTCGCGGGACTGCCAATGCCTTTGCCAATGCTTTAGGCATTCCTGACACGATTGAAGCCGCCTGTCAAACGATTTTGCAAGGTCATACCAAAACAGTGGATGCCGCCTACTGTAACGGCAAACCGATGGTTTTGTTAGCTGGGATTGGTTTTGAGGCAGAAACAGTCGAATTAGCCGATCGCGAAAGCAAAAATCGTTTTGGCATGATGGCTTATATTCTAGCAGGACTCAAACAATTACAGGAATTAGAGTCTTTTGAGGCACAAATCGAGACTGATGACAAGATAATTAAGGTCACGGCTTCTGCCATCACTGTAGCCAATGCTGCTCCTGCTACCTCAATTTTAGCCCAAGGGCCGGCAGGCGTTGTCTACGATGACGGACTCCTCGATTTAACCATTGTTGCCCCCGCTAATACCAGAGGTGCGATCGCAGCCTCCTTTCACCTCCTACAAACGGCTCTAAGCGGCAACGCCACTCAGCGCGATGACATTGGCTATTTACGCGCTCAGCACATCAAAGTCACGACCAATCCTCCGCAAAAAGTCGTCTTGGATGGCGAAATTATCGGCACGACCCCCATTGAAGTTGAATGCGTCCCCGGTGGCTTGACGGTGTTCAGTCCTAGCGTTGAAAAGACGCAACCCGCCGTCGAAAACTTGGAAAACTTGCCTGAAATAGTCGTCGAACTTAAAGTTAAGAGCTAGGTGTTAGTTGCGCTGTCTTAACGTTTAATTCTAAAGGGCGATCGCCTCGAACCAGTTTTAGCTTCAAATTCGCGTTAAGTCCGGCATTTTCGACCATTGACTGTAACTTTGAGCCATCTGACACGCGCTGACCGTTGACCGCGACGATGACATCCCCCTGACGGATGCCGGCACGTTCGGCAGGGGTATCAGGCATGACTCGCACGACCAAAATGCCTTCAATCTCTGGAACAGTAAAGGGAGAATTGGGATTGTCGTTATTGTCCTTGGCTAAATCAGGCGTGAGGTTGAGCATCTGCACCCCGATGTAGGGATGGGGTACTCTACCACCCGTCGCTAGGGTCGTTTCCAGGGATTTGGCCTTGTTAATTGGAATGGCAAAGCCAATCCCCATCGCATCGGCACGAATGGCGGTGTTAATGCCAATGACTTCCCCTTGCGCGTCAAGCAACGGCCCCCCAGAGTTGCCGGGGTTGATAGCAGCATCGGTTTGAATAAAGTCGAGACGCTTGTCAGGAATGCCTGCTTGCGCCGCCGAACGACTGATGGTGCTGATAATGCCCAAGGTTACTGTATTGTCCAATCCGACTGGATTACCGACCGCGATCGCCCAATCGCCTACCTGTACTTGTGACGAGTCTCCTAGAGGCGCAACTGGTAACTGCGTGTTGGGCGACAGAATCTTGACAACGGCCAAGTCGGTGACTTCATCAGTTCCTTGCACTTTGCCATTAAAAATGCGTCCGTCTTTGAGGGTGACTTTCACCTTATCGGCGTTACTGACGACATGAGCGTTCGTCAATATAACCCCACTCGCATCGATAATAAAGCCCGACCCCTGCCCAGTAATGCGCTGTTGTTGCGGTACACGCGAACGAAACTGGTCGCCAAAAAAGTCGCGGAAAAACGGGTCATCAAAAAAGGGGTCAGCACGGCGGGTAACAACTGTCTCTGTATCGATGCGAACCACTGCCGGGCCAGTACGAGCGACTGCCGCCGCCACAAAGCTTTCTCCGGTCGGAATTGGGGCTTTTGCCAGTTGGACGGCAAGCGGCGGACTGATATTTTGAGGCGTTACTAGGGGTTCCGCTTGAGAAGAGAGAATGCGGAAATCACCAAAGCACAGCAGTACGCCAAGCACGAGGGCTATCACATGGCTGCTTGTATGGCGCAGTAATTTTCCAGACTTCATAGATTTTTCCCAACGTTTTAAGAGTCACTCAAACCGGATTGATAGATGCTTTCAAGGTTTATTCTTATCTTACATTCGTCAGGTAGGGACTTACCAATATATGCTGCCGCCGTGAATGCATCAACCAACAGCAAGTCATTTGCTCTTAGGGTGGATAAAGCTACCTTGTCTTTCTCAGAAAGTTGTATTAGGATAGTCAGCAAAAATGTTTAACTCAAATTAATTATGTATAACAACAATACCATTGCTTTCGCGCTAGGTGGATTAGCTGGCAACAATGCCTTCGGTGCTGGCTTTCTGCAAGCTGCTTTAGAGTGTAAAATTAAGCCTGATTTAATCTCCTGTAGTTCGGGACAAATTTTTTGGGCATGGCAGTATTTAAAGGCGTTGCCAACAGGCAAGAGTTTAGAACAAGAATTTGCTGATGAAATCGAACGAGCCTATCCTTACCCCACCAAAGATTTGAATTGGTTGAATCTGCTGACTTTTGGCATTAATAATGTTTTGAGTCCTGTTTCTCCGATGAGCTATTGGACAGATACCTACAAAAATATTTTAGACTCTTTTGCCAATATCCAAAAAGATATTAAACGTAAAAATTTTAAGGATATATTTTGGTTTAAAGAATTTAGCAGTTGGCTGCCAGCGAGAACGCTAGTACCAGCTAGACCGGATGAAATGTTTCAAGAAATGAGCGATACGTTTAATCGTTCGGAGATAGCGATCGCTTTTAATTCTTACGCTCCCCTGCAAGGGGAAGAATATGTCCATCTCAATCCGGCAGCGAGAGAAGCACTTAAGATTGGCTACAATGATGAGAAGGCTTACCGAAAAGGGACTTTTTATCGAACGATTACCTCTCAAGAAGTTCAGGATGCTTTATGGCTCTATCAATATGGATTTCCGGCAGGAAGAACTAATCTTGATGGTGCTTACTACCGACAAATCTTATTGAGTGAATTAGTCAAAGCCGATAAGATTTTTGTCGTTAGACCAATTAATCAAAAATGGCTTGGCGAACTCCCCAATGATTTTATTGGCTTAAGAGATTTAGAAACTGAAATTAGTTTTAATGGAACTTATATTGGCGAAAAAGACAAAATAGAATTAATCAACGATTTGCTGAAAAGAGGAAAGCTTTCTCCCGACGATTACCATCAAATCGACTTGCATGAAATAGAATTAGCCAGTCAAAGAGAGTTTTTTGATTACGTTTTTGAGAGTCCAATCGTATTTCAGGAAGCCTACAATGCAGCTAACAAAATCTTCAGAAATCCGCAGGTGTGGTTAAAAAGATTTTAACGGGTAAATAACCCACCTATTCGTAGGGGTATGGCAATGCCATGCCCAGAAACTTCTGGGTTTTCCTTCTGCCTCTTGCCTCTTGCCTCTTGCCTCTTGCCTCTTCTATAATACTCCTTTTTTCTCTATTTTTCTACTTAATATCCCTATTTTTCTCTATTAGGTTTTCTAAAAAAATAAATTTTCTATATTGTTTGGGACTGAAGTGTAAAAAATATTTAATTATCTTTAATACAAAGCTCAAAACAAACGCGAAAACAAGCATTGTTTGAGCTAATTGACAATCGGAAAAATAACTCAATTTGTAGAGGAGTATATGAGAAAAGTCGCTCTCGGTCTATTCGCTTTGACCATGATAGGAACGTCTGCCGTTCCCGCTTTAGCTGATGAAGTTAACCTGCAAAATGTGCAACAAATCAGCACTCAAGAGGGAGATTATAACCAAACATTTCAGCGCAGTTCTCAAACAATTCGTTCTAATCGCTCAAGCAATCAGCGTCAGGTAACGCCGTCAAGTTCTGGAAACGTTCAAGATCTTCTGCAAGATGCTTATCAATCTGGTTCGCGCAATTCTGGCCGACAAACGAACGTTCAAGAAATTGAGATGCGATCGCGTTATCGGCGATAAAATGCCAAACCCTTTGGGTAGTCTTGTTGCTTAGGCTAATTAGAAATGGGGAAGAATTTAAAAATTCAATGATTCTTCCCTTCTTGATTTTTCGTTAGTTTAGAGGAACCAAAAATGAACGAGAAATTTCTAATCTGGCTGTTAGGGATATTTATTTTGTTGCCTGCTACTCCACCGGCCAAAGCGGGAGAAATTCACGTACAAACTGAGCGCGTGAGAGTTGAGCGAAGTCAGGAAGGGGAGATTTTCATCAATACTGGACGCACTCAGCTTTATCTTCCGGCTACTCCTCCTTCTCGTTGGCAACCGCCTCCAATCTGTCGGGGTTATAACACCGTTCGCCAAGAGAGCAGGCAAGTGATTCGAGAAGGACAGGCTAGACAGCAGGCATCAATTTCTCAGTATCTTTGTCGTTGAGCGTTTAAAAGGAGTGAAATCAATGAAAATAACGAAATTAGGCGGGAAATTTTTCATTTTACTGCTACTTTTCGAGCCTTGGTCGGCGAAACCAATTGCCGCGCAATGCGTTCAAGCGGATGTCTCGTTGCAGTACAACATCAGTGGGAGCAAACAACCCACCCGTCGCGTCAATGACGTGGTGATGGAAAGCGACAAAGGCTGTCGGGGAAATGCCAGCGTGACGACTGGGGTTCAAGGCAATATTGGCGGCAGTCAGCCGATTGAACAACATCGGCAGGTTCGCCAGCGTCAGACGGGAGGTCAAGGCAATCCCACCGGGGTTAATGGGTCAACTGTCCAAATTCGCTCGAATGCGGGAGTAGACGTATACGATCCGACTGTCCCTTTTCGGCACTGAATCTTTCGTGCAATTGGCCTATGATACGCTCTAATTTAACCTTCGCAATTTTGGCTACTATTGTATTGGCATCTAGCTTGCCTGTCCTATCCCAGATGGGACAGCAACAGACTCAACTAAGCGCCGTTGAGATCGATCAAGAAACGTTGAGCCAACCGTATTGGTTGAGGGTTGGCGGTTCGAGGGTGAGACAACTGCGCTTAGAAATTAGTCTCAATGGGCGAGTCATTCAATCGCTAGAGAATCGCCAGACAGCACTCAATCTCTCTCCCTATCTCAAGCCAGGAAAGCAGACGCTGCTGGTTACTGGACAATATGCTCCCAGGGAGGCTGAGATTGTGACAGAACTAAAAGGACAACAGATCCAAATTAGCCAACAAAGTACGGGCAGTGGATTGCTCAATCAAATATTTATTGTTAAGGTAAGATAACCATCATGTTTTCCAGAATCAGTCAACTGAGCCTGACCAGTATTGCCTTAGTCTTATCAACAGGACTGGCTTCCCTCGCGCAAACGGCAACCGTTCAGAGAATGTCAAAGGTCGATAATGACCTACGTGCTAGTATTGCGTCAGGAAGTTCGTGAAAAACTTAATGAAGCATGGCAGGCACGAACCTAAACCATTAGGAAGACATTTATGAAGACTTTAATTTGGAGTTTACCGTTATTAATAACGTCTAGCCTATCTTTGCTTAGTTATCCTCTGTTTTTCCCCGACAATGCTCTGACGGTTGAACTAGCAGACGGAACAGTGGCGTTTACCCGATCGCCTCGACTGCTCAATGTCGTAACAACCTATGACACGATTAGAAATTGGTATGCGAAATATTACTTTACGGTTGAGATTCCCCAGGAAACCGGAGAACCGCTAGGCAGCGTTGAGATCGAGCTACGTCAAGGGAGCGATCGCATTACTTATCGCTTAGATGAAACCGTTGCTTTTATCGGCAGCCGAAATAACCCCCAAGAAAAGCTAACCGTAGCAGCTAACCTAGTTGACAATAATCCCAACCTCCTCCAAATCACCTTTGAAAAGCCTGTTCCGCCTGGACAGACTATTACAATAGCCTTAAAACCCAGACAGAACCCTGGGTACAGTGGATACTATCTTTTTGGTGTAACCGCTTTTCCGGCAGGCGAAAAACCGAGAGGGATGTATTTAGGGGTAGGACGCTTGTATTTTCGGGGAAGTGATTGGTCTTGGTAGTTTTATTCACCTTACCCTCACAGAGACGAAACAGCGTTAAAGTCCCCCTTTTTAAGGGGAGGCAGTCCGCAGAAAGCGGGGTCTCCCCCAGTAGAGGAACAAGTTGCGTGAACTGCCGTGGATTTAGGGGGATCAAACTCACGTTACTTTAGTTTGAATCAAGCCGCCTGACCTGGCTTAAGGACGATTTTGATACAGTTGTCCTTTTTGTGCTTGAAAATTTCGTAACCGTGCGGTGCTTGCTCTAGCGGCAGACGATGGGTAATCACGAAAGAAGGGTCGATCTCGCCCTTTTGTACGCGATCAAGTAACGGGCGCAAGTACCGATGAACGTTGGTTTGTCCTGTTTTCATGGTTAAGCCTTTGTTCATGAAAGCACCTATTGGCATCTTGTCTACAAAGCCAGTGTAAACGCCGGGGACTGAGACAGTGCCACCTTTACGACAGGCAAGGATCGCCAGGGTAAACGCATCTTAATTTTAGCTCCAAGTATGATATAGTGAAGTGTTAAGTTAATTGTTTAGGTCAGTCAAAAAGGTGTTTGAATGCTGGATGCTCCTGTACAGACCGCGCAAGTACATCCCAGACTGTGTAATATAGGATTTTGGGATTGATTGCTCAAATTGAAAGTTGAATGAACCCAATTCAAATTAACTATTTGTGGAGTCGATCCAGTAACCTCTTCCAATAAAGGAGCAGCCTGAGCTACATGAGCTAAGAGCAAAACTACCGTCAAGCTACTAGAAGTTAGCAATAAAGAGAGTAAACCTTTCAACATGAAGTTTATTGTCCCAAATTCTATCAAAATCATTAAATCGATTATAACCTCTCGCTTTTATCTTGTCCAAAATAGTTGTTGAGATGGTATGATTAAATCAACAAGCTGAACCAACGTTGAGCTATTGCACTATCATTATTGGGGGAGAGAATCGACTATGACAGTAGCTAGTGTGACTCAAATGAAATGTGCTTGTCCTTCTTGCCTGTGTATCGTTAATATGAGCGATGCCGTTCAAAAAGAAGGTAAATACTATTGCTCTGATGCCTGTGCCAACGGACACGTCGACGGTAGCGGCTGCTTGCATACGGGCTGTGGATGTGGTGACGCTTAACGTAAGACTAGATCGCGTAACAAGCGGCGGTGGGGTTGAATTAGCTTGCCTGCACGCACCACCCAGACAGGAATAAGCTGTTGTTTGGCTCTCAAGCGTTGTCCCAGACAATCAAAAAACATCCATTGACCTTCTACTATCTCAACAATGGTCAGATCGGCTCGCGAACCAATTTGTAACGTTCCAATCTCATTTTCTGCTCTTAAGACGCAAGCAGGATTAATTGTCACCGCCGCGATCGCTTCGACTAAATCCCATCCTAAAGCAATTAGTTTCGAGAGTGCGCCGTACAGACTGTAATTGAGAGGAGCATCATTGTGAACCGTATCAAAGTCGCCATGAACGTCGCTGCTAATGGTATGCGGAAAAATCCCTTGTTCCATCATCCGCCGAGCAATATCAAAGCTAAAGTTGATGCCATGTCCTAAATCTAACAGGATTCCCTGCGCGATCGCGGCTTTAAGCGAGGCCCGACTCTGGCGATGAGTTCCCATCAATCCGTCAGGTTGTCCACTGTAGCAGTGAGCGAGAATATCGCCTGCTTGGAGGTAGTCCAGAACTCGTTCTACCACCTGTTCGGGTGGGGGCCGGTTGGCTTCGATCACAGGAAACAATTCTCCTGTATGAACGTACAAAGGCAGTCCGGCGACAGAAGCGACTTGACGAGCCAGTTGCAGTCCCTTCATGCCCCATCGAGAGAGAGAGCCTGATTCACCATGTACTTTAAAGCCTCGTACTATTTGAGGATTGTCTTGGGCTAATTGAATGAGGGGTTCTGGATCTACTTGTTGGGGATTGGCTAGACCGATACTCGCGTTTTCGAGGTTGGGATTGAAAGCATGATTGACCAAAGGAAAACAACGGACATCGGTTGTGGCTCGGCCAGCCACTTCTTGTTTAAACTTAGAAAACGTTAGAGGACTGGTACTTCCTTGATCGACAACGGTTGTTACGCCAGCGTTGATGCCGACCTCATCAGCAGGCAGTCCAAAATTCGTCACCCACTCGAATACATGAACGTGTAGGTCAATCAATCCAGGACAGACGAGATAGTTTTTTGCGTTAAGCGTTTGTTGAGCTTGGTAAGGGGGTAGTCGCTGGGAAATAGCGGCGATCTTGCCGTCTTTAATGGCAATATCCAAGCGTTCGTCGAGTGAGCGATCAATAACTCGACCGTGATTGATAACTATATCGTATAAAGCCAAGTCAGCCTTCATAAGACCCGTTTTTTCAAGTTTTGGCAGAGATATAGCGATCATAAGCTCAGAGCTTATAGCCGTGCCTTTACCCCTAAATCCGCAAGCCTCCTAGTTCGATTAACCCCAATAAAATCAGGTAAATCGCCACAATGTAATTGAGGAGTCTGGGAATTAAGAGAATTAAAATGCCTGCTACTAAGGCTAGAAGTCCATTGAGCCGAAAACTAATAGACACAGCCTCTTGCGCTAGGAGTATTTGGGGAAGCATCGTAGAGATGAGCATATTTCCCCCCCTTTTTGTTAAATAGACAATCTACTTCTACGATAGCTCAGCGCAGGCAAAATTAGGACGGATCTTAAGATGGATTAAAGTCTGAAACAACGCAGCCCCAAAAGCGATCGCGTCGATATATTGTTCGAGTAGATACGCAGCGATCAAGGCTGAAGTCGTCTATAGATGATTCTAGTTATGAGAGGTGCTAGGATAAAGTAATACTCTTCAACATAGAGAAATTTGTACGACTCAAAGGACGTTTGACTGTGCCAGATACTAAAAACATCGATCTATCATCCCAATCGACTCTCGCCAAACTGCAAGAAGTTGACTCCGAATTAGCGATACAAGAGGCTCACTTGCTCTCACAGTTAGAATCTCTCCAAGAGAAACGCAGCAGCCTGAAAACGGTCATTAGCCTTTTTACAGCAGACGATAGATCCTTGGTGCGAAAGCAAGAAGAAGTCATTGTTACACCCCAAGAAAAGCCATCACTGATCTCCGAACCGGAAGTCGAAGGAGAACAAGAACCCGATACGCCAGCATTAGCGGCTACTGTGCCGACTGCGAAAACGACAAAATCGAAGAAAGCCGCCTCATCACTAAGAAATAGCAAAAAAGTGCCTCCATCTAAGCGATCAACAAAAGTAAGCAAAGATGCTTCAGAATGGCAACAGTATATTCGAGAAGATTATGAAAAAGCCTCCCTGACACAAGCGGTTACGTCAGTCCTGCAAAGCCAAACCGAGCGAGTCTGGGGAATATCTGATATCCTCAACGAGATGTTTGGAGAAGACTTACCCCAAGCGGTCGAGAGCAAATTACGCCATCAAGTGTCTAATGTTTTGGGTGGAGGTGCGAGGGAGAACAAGTGGTATCGAGGACAGCCAGGTTCCTACAGTTTCTCCAAGAAAGCCTCGGAAAAAGGCTAGGGAAATAGCGTTAAGATTTGTAAATAAACTGAAAGCGTTTACTCACTAGTTTTGTCACCATCTGTAACAAAATGTTGCATCTTTCTTTGCAAATTGTGTCAGATCGTCGAGCAAACGCTCATTCGACCCTCGTTTTCTGATACAACCACAGAGGAGTCATATTTCTTCATCTTTCAACGCCTGATGAATTTCCCTAATCTCAGGCGAGTTAGCCATTATTAGGAGAACACTCATCTATGTTCACTCACGTCAAGTCCACCATCCGCCATATCTCTCCCGACAACCTCAACGGGCGTTCTTTACTCAAGGTGGTCTATGTCGTGCTAGAACCGCAGTATCAAAGTGCCTTGTCTGCGGCTGTCAGAGCCATTAATGACAATAATTCAAGCTTAGCTATTGAAATTAGCGGCTATCTCATCGAAGAACTGAGAAATCAAGAAAATTATGCTGAATTTGAGCAAGATATTGCCGAAGCCAATATTTTTATTGCCTCGCTCATCTTTATCGAAGACTTAGCGGATAAAGTGGTCGCTGCCGTCACCCCTCACCGCGATCACTTGGAGGCGATAGTTGTCTTTCCCTCCATGCCGCAAGTGATGCGCCTCAACAAGTTAGGCAGCTTTTCGATGGCGCAGTTAGGGCAATCTAAGAGTGCAATCTCACAATTCATGAAGAAACGCAAGCAGAACTCTGGCGCGGGTTTCCAAGATGCCATGTTAAAACTGCTGCGGACGCTGCCACAAGTCCTGAAATACCTTCCTCTAGACAAAGCGCAAGATGCGCGGAATTTCATGCTTAGTTTTCAGTATTGGTTAGGAGGGTCGTCGGACAACCTTCAGAATTTCCTGCTGATGCTCGCAGATAAGTATGTATTGAAGGCAGAAGGCAGAAAGCAGAGGGCAGAAGGGTTTAGTTATGCCGATCCGGTGGTGTATCCTGATATGGGAATTTGGCATCCCTTGTCAATGCAGATGTTTGAGGATGTCAAAGAATATCTCAATTGGTACAACAATCGCAGTGATATTTCTGACGACCTCAAAGACCCTCTCACGCTGTGTGTGGGGTTAATTTTGCAACGCACCCACCTAGTTACCGGCGATGATGCTCACTATGTTGCCATGATTCAGGAATTGGAGGCAATGGGAGCTAGGGTAATTCCGGTATTTGCTGGTGGATTGGACTTTGCTAAACCCGTCGATGCCTATTTTTTGGATACAACCGTTAAAGGAATCGAACCCGTTCCCTTAGTAGATACGGTGGTATCTTTGACTGGATTTGCCCTGGTTGGCGGCCCGGCGCGGCAAGATCACCCCAAAGCAATAGAAACCTTAAAACGCCTCAACTGTCCTTATATGTGCGCTTTGCCTCTAGTTTTCCAAACGACTGAAGAATGGGAAGAAAGCGATTTAGGACTGCATCCGATTCAAGTGGCCTTGCAAATTGCTATCCCTGAGTTAGATGGGGCCATTGAACCGATTATTTTATCAGGACGCGATGGAATCACCGGACGGTCTATTGCTTTACAGGATCGCATCGAAGCGATCGCCCAACGCGCTCTAAAATGGGCTAATCTTCGTAAAAAACCCAAATTAGAGAAGAAAGTGGCTATTACGGTCTTTAGTTTCCCGCCTGACAAAGGAAATGTGGGAACAGCCGCTTATTTAGACGTGTTTGGCTCAATTTTTGAGGTAATGAAGTCCCTCCAAGGAAACGGGTACGACCTTCAAGACTTACCCGATTCGGCGCAAGCGTTGATGGAGGCAGTCATTCACGACGCACAGGCGCAATATGTCTCGCCTGAACTTAATATCGCCTACCGGATGTCAGTTGAGCAATACGAACGCCTTACCCCTTATTCGGTGCGTTTAGAAGAAAATTGGGGCCCGCCTCCCGGACACCTCAACAGCGACGGACAGAATTTACTCATTTACGGCAAGCACTTCGGTAATGTCTTCATTGGCGTTCAACCCACGTTCGGTTATGAAGGCGACCCCATGCGCTTGCTGTTTTCCCGTTCTGCTAGTCCCCATCACGGATTTGCTGCCTTCTACACCTATTTAAACCATATTTGGCAGGCAGATGCAGTATTGCATTTTGGTACGCACGGGTCGTTAGAATTTATGCCAGGCAAACAGATGGGAATGTCGGGAGACTGCTACCCTGACAACCTGATTGGCAACATTCCCAATATGTATTACTATGCGGCCAACAACCCGTCTGAAGCGACTATTGCCAAACGCCGCAGCTACGCCGCAACCATTTCTTACCTTACCCCGCCTGCGGAAAATGCCGGATTGTACAAAGGATTGCAAGAACTCAGCGAGTTGATTGGGTCTTACCAAACCCTCAAAGATACGGGACGCGGCGTACAAATTACTCAGACTATCATTGATAAGTGCGTCTTAATCAATCTTGATAAAGACATAGCGCCATTACAAAATCCAGACCATCTCAAATCCCAAATCGAACAACCCCAAGCAAGTGAAGAACGCGATAATCTCGTCGGTATTGTCTATCGCAAGCTGATGGAAATTGAGTCGCGCCTATTGCCTTGTGGGTTGCACGTCATTGGCAAACCGCCATCTGCTGAAGAAGCGATCGCTACTTTAGTTAATATAGCCTCTCTCGATCGCGAAGAAGAAAGTCTCCTTTCCCTCCTCCGCATCATTGCTAATAGTCTCGGACGCAATATTGATCAAGTTTACCAAAATAGCGATCGCGGAATCCTCGAAGATGTTGAACTGCTGCAACACATTACGCAAGCGACTCGCGCCGCCGTCAGTGCTTTAGTCAAAGCGCAAATAGACGCAGAAGGTCGCGTTTCTAGGGTTTCTAAGTTGAATTTCTTTAATTTAGGCAAAAAAGCACCTTGGGTACAAGTATTACACGACCTCGGTTATGCCAAAGTTGACCAAGATGCCTTAAAACCCGTATTTGAATACCTCGAATTCTGCTTAGAACAAATTTGCGCCGACAACGAATTAGGGGCATTATTAAAAGCATTAGAAGGTGAATACGTACTGCCGGGGCCAGGTGGTGACCCCATTCGCAACCCCGATGTCTTACCCACTGGCAAGAACATCCATGCCTTAGATCCTCAGTCTATTCCGACGATGGCGGCAGTTAAATCGGCTAAAATCGTCGTTGACCGCCTCCTGTCGCGTCAAAGGCTAGAGAATGGCGGACAGTATCCCGAAACCATCGCCTGCGTCCTCTGGGGAACCGACAACATCAAAACCTACGGGGAATCTCTCGCGCAAATCATGTGGATGGTGGGAGTTAAACCTGTTGCCGATGCTTTGGGACGAGTCAACAAACTCGAAATCATCTCCTTAGAAGAATTAGGTCGTCCTCGCATTGATGTGGTGGTCAACTGTTCGGGAGTCTTTCGCGACCTGTTTATCAACCAGATGAATCTGCTAGACCAAGCAGTGAAACTGGCAGCAGAGGCCAACGAACCGCTAGAAATGAACTTCGTCCGCAAACACGCCTTACAGCAAGCAGAAGAAATGGGACTCAATCTGCGTCAGGCAGCAACCCGCATTTTCTCCAATGCTTCTGGATCTTATTCTTCTAACGTTAACTTAGCGGTGGAAAATAGTACCTGGGAAGACGAGTCAGAATTGCAGGAAATGTATCTCAATCGTAAAGGATTCGCCTTCGACTGTGACAATCCTGGGATGATGAA
>JBGTNM010000508.1:0-24560 GCA_041743025.1 Microcystaceae cyanobacterium | reverse complement strand
TGTCAGAGTAAGCATTAGCCAGATTATTTTGCGTCATTGCCCAATCTTGGGGAAATGCGTCAAAAGTATAAACTTTCAAGGCTTCTGTGTAAGCGGCGATCGCCTTTTCTAAATTCTCTGCTTTATCCCCTCTGATTCTGTTGGAGTAAGCAGAAGCCAGATTATTTTGCGTACCTGCCCAATCTTGGGGAAATGCGTCTAAAGTATAGACTGTTAAGGCAATGTCATAACCAGTGATAGCAATTTCTAAGTTAGCAGCGATGTTACTAAGGGGAAATTGTTGAATTAAATTACTGAAATTGACAATAATGCCAGCGATAGCATAGGCTTGTTCTGAATTAACTGATGTTAGAGTTTCTTTTGCCCAATTGTTTAGAGTTAATATTAAATTATCATTTAATTTATTGAGGTTTTGCTTCCAGAAGGGATAAAGCAACTGAGGATTAGGATTTTCACTGACTTTCTGTAATGTCTCCATTAAGAAATTGAGAGAGTCTTGGGGGGTGTTTGTGGTTGCTATGGTTTCATCCTTTAATAACCCTAACGCTTCTGCTAACTGTTGCGCCATATTCATCAACCATCGCGCCTCATTTTCCCTTCCTGCTTCCTCTAATTGTTGCGCTACCGCTACCATTACCTCAATCAACCCCTCATCCAATAATTCCTGATTTTCCTGTAGTATTCGGGGTTCTTCGCCATCATTACAGGACAATAATTGATTAATGAGATTGAGATAGGCTTGGGTGCGTTGTTCGTTCATAAAAATCACTGTTTCTAGCTATAAACTTTCAAATTCATCAATACTTAATCCCGCTTGCCTTAGAATACTACTAATTGTGCCAATTGTTACCTCTTTGTACTTAGGAACAATCGTTGTGCGCTTTCCTTCAAGAGTATCCTTGGCAAACTTAACATGACTACCCTTTTGACTAACCACTTCAAAACCTGCTGCCTCTAACTTACGATAAGATAAAGGCTTAAGCGGCATTGATTTCCACCTCTATCTTCTGTAATTGGGGAATAATCGTTGCACAAGGGGATTCAAAATGTAATTCTAAAGCTTCTTGGAGATTGTTTAACGCCTCGGTTTCCGTTTCCCCTTGACTAGCAATATCAACTTCTAAACATTGAGCAACAAACCAACTATCTTCTTGAAAAGTTCTGGCTGTAAATGCTTGTTTCATCTCAATTTTCCCAATTTAACTCTCTATAATTGTATATCTTATCTCCAGAGGTTGACCAACCATTGCGCCTCATTTTCCCTTCCTGCATCCCCGTATTGTTGCGCTACAGCTACCATTACTTCTATCAAACCCTAATCCAATAATTCCTGATTTTTCCGTAGTATTCGGGGTTCATCGCCATTATTGCAGGATAATAATTGATTCAAATTTTGATGTCATCACACATACCTCCAATTACCGTTCAGAAAAATAACAATTTCGTGTTCTTCTCCTGCGAGAAAAAATACATTTATTGTATTAACTCCTGTTGACAAGACTTCCTCCAGCTTAATACAAAATTGTTCCTTTTGACGTTAGGTGACGGTGACGTTAAGAGAAGTGGGGACAGGGTGGGCAAATCAATCGTTAATCCATGATTTAGATTAATCTCTTGATGTTTACCCACCTAACGAAATTAAGCGAACACGAAATTACTTTCCGTCAAGTTAGTTGCATTAATTCCCTTAAGAATCGCTACATCTTGACCAAAAGCTTCAATAATCGTGTCAGCACCGTTTTGACGGTAATCCCAATCGCTTCCTAAAGCCTCAAAAGTTAAACTCGTTGCTATGAATCCGATTAAATCTCCTTCTGAGGCCTTGTAATCGCTAATCGTATTAGAATTAGCAGGTAAGAGGTCATCATCTTGGGTTAAGTAGAAGGTATCCACACCAGTACCGCCCGTAATCAGGTTATTACCGCCTCCGGTTCCGACGAAAATGAGATCGTCGCCTATTCCGGCAATAATACGGTTGTTGGTTCCCGCGAAGATGAGATCATTGCCACTACCTGTATCAATGCGGTTGCCGCCAGGGGCAAAAGTCACATCAACATAGTCGTCGCCACTACCAGCAAAGAGAATTTGGTTATCCCCTTCAAATCGCTTCTCATCAGGGATAACAGTATCAAAAACATCATCTCCTGGCGTTCCCGTTACCACTTTCGGTAAGGGAGGAGTAATGCCATCGAGAACTGTATCTTCGCGAAAGTTAAGGTTTTGGATGCGCGTGTCGAGTTCGGGGCCGACATCGGCGGTTGAAAAAGGAGTCTCGCTAAAGTTAGCCGCCAGATAGTCTGCTAGGGCATCTTGTTCCGAACCAGAGGTGGTGAAATCGTTACCCGATGTGGGGGCTAAATCGACGCGGTTGGTATTGGGAAAAGTCAATAAGGGATAGCTGTCACCGCCACTCGCCAAAAAGCCGAGGGTGACAGTACGGAAAGTACGATTGGGATCGCCAACGAGTTGCCCGTTTTCCACTACCACATCAATCGTCTGACCTGCTTCGTTGACAATTGCCAGCGATCGCACGCGCTCTCCGGGATCGAGAATGCCGTTGTTGTTGGTGTCTTCTCCGGTGTCAAGAACGCCGTTGCCGTTGCTGTCTTCGGCTGCCTTCAAGTCAGGATCGAAGCTAAAGGCAAGTCCCGACACTTGGGGAAACTGACCGGGGGTTGCACCTGGGGCCGTGGCTCGAACGCCATGTTCGAGGGTTTGCTGGAGTTGAGCGGCACTCAGGGTTAGTAGACTCAAGCCGTTGTTGAAGCGTAGTGCGTTAGAAATATCCAACTGAGAAATGTCACCTTCTTCCTTGCCTGCTGAGGGGTTGGCCGCTGGCGGTAGCAGTTGAAAGTCATTGGGGTCAGTTGAACCGCCAGAAGCAGAAATGACACCGATATTAGAGCGAATACCACCCCCATTTTTAATGGAGATAACAGTGCTGGAATCGACGGCTTTAGCCGCCGCTAAGTTGGCATCGGCGGTCAGATTGCCGAAGTTGGTTTCTTCGGTGCGGACAAAAGTGCGATCGCCTCTTAGGAAAACATCGGTTTTGCCGAAGATGTTGCCATCTTGCTCGTTGATGACCTGTCTGAGGGTGTCAGTAATTTGTACGACTTCTGGATCGGATGTACCGCCGACGGCTGCAACGCCAGCAGCATCCGTTGCATAAGCCCCACCGATTTCGGGGTCGTAGCTGTCGGGTATGATGTTGCCATTGGCATCAAAGTCAATCACCAAGCGTCCGACGTACTTGTAATTGCCATCGGTATTGACAATCGCAATCGGGTTGCCTTCGGCATCGGTTTTGAAAATGGGATAAGTCCCATCACTGGTATCGCCAGTTCTCAGGCGGTCTGTCTCATCCGACAGTAGCGTGTTAGAACCGCCTGCGACGATGACATCGACATCTTGCAAGCGGGGGGCAAGTTCGTCGCGTTCGATGTTCAACTGCTGCATATGAGCCAGCAATATGATTTTATTGATACCAGTAGCCGTCAGCGCATCAACGCTCAATTGAATTTCGGCAGCTAAGGCATCATAATCAGTCGCATTCGGGGGAAGAACGGTCACATCACCCGCAGAAGAAATACTTTTCAGGATTGGTGTAGTGGCTCCAACAATGCCGATTTTTTCGCCATTAACAGTAATAACGGTACTGGCGGCAATTTTATTGGGAATAGTACTGGCTTCTTGAGCGTCTGCCGTCACTAGACCGCTTAAATTGCTGTCTGTACTGAAATCGAGGTTGGAACTGAGATAGGGGAATAACGCCCCTTGATAAGCCCCATCGGGTCGAATCAGACCTTGAACTTCCCGCGTTCCCAGGTCGAATTCGTGGTTGCCAAAGGCCGATGCCTGGATGCCAATTTCATTGAGGATGGTAATGTCAGCACGTCCTAAACCCGCTTTACCCACCGCCGTCGCGTTTAATGCCGGATCGCTTGCCGCAAATAAGAAGGGACTGGGTATGTAGTTATCGCCTGAAGATAGAATGAGCGTATTTTCAAAGTCGTCTTTCAACCCATTGATAACCGCCGAAAAGCGCGGTGCATCGTCTAAAGCCTCAATTCCCGCCTCAAAATCCGAAGCATGGAGCAGTTGTAGGGTGAAGGGTTGATTTTGAGCAAAAATGGATTGTCCATCGACCGTATCGGCTGGTTCGACATCCAATATATCCAAAATTGTCGGCGCAATATCAATACTGCGAATTTCCGTTAAATTGGGTAGGGTGATGGGGTTAAAATCCGGTCCCGCCGCAATGAATGTCGCTTGCATTTCCGGTAAATTGGGATCGTATCCATGCGCCCCATAAAAAGTGGGAACGGAAAGAAGGGGTCTATCTCCTGCTTCGGGGTCTGTGTCGTCTTTACGAGCAACATTGCTTTGAAAACCATCAAAATTGTAGCCCAAGCTTAATAAAGCAAAGACATCCCCCGTATCCTGCCCGATAAACTCACCGGATGCAGTAATAATATCTTCAACCGTCGGATTATTAGGAACTTCCCGTGAGAAGACTCGATCAAAGAGGGAAACGTTACCATTTCCATAATTGGGATTGGTATCGAATAATCCTTGTAAAGTGTCGATAATTTGCTGTTGCAATGCTCTATACTCACTGGTTGCAACCGTGCCATTCGGTTCGCGTCCAGCTACGTTAATGTAGATATTAACCGCAGGGCCACTGCTAACAGCCCGCACTTGATTAGGATCGAATCCAGCATTAGTCAGAATATTATTGATACTGACGGCCGTGTGGAAGGGGGCAAAACCGTGATCGGAGGTGATTATAATGTTACTGTTGGGTAAACCGTTGGCATCGACTCCCACATAATCAATTACGCGCTGTACCGCATCATTCACCGTTTTGTAAGCATCTAGCACCAAATTTTGATACCGCGCTACTTTAGCCAAATCCTGTCCCTCTCCGATAGAATTGGGATCACTAGGGTCTGTGGGTTGGCGAGAATCTGTTAACAGATATTGGTGAGTTGAGCCGTCGGGTTCTTCAAGGTATCCTAACGCTAAATCTGCGCCAGGTTGTTGGGAAATGGCGTGGAGGAAGACATCCGTTTGATACTCAATGAAGGTTTTATCTAAAGCAGCGTAGGCGGTTTCTAATTCAATATCGCTAAAATCTCCTAATCCGGGAGAAATTCGTTGAGCAATGCGGAAATCGGGTTGTGGCCGCCAAAAACCGATAGCATTATTAATGTCATCCACATCAGCTAAGACATCGGGATTATCCGCAGGACGGGGAATATAATTGGCGGAAGTACGAATGAGGTGAACTGTTGACAAATCTTCGGCTAATTCCGTCAAAATGTAGGAAGCCCCTGCTACATTATTGCTACCTTCAAAAAAGAATGGCGCAATATTACTGCTGAGACTGAGAAAGGCTGAACCCGTCGAAGGGGAAACATCATTAATCGTGATTCCGGTATTGGCATCATAGACAATCACGCGATCGTAATTAACCCGATTATCATTGGTGGTGTCAATCGCTGCCGCTTGGATATCATAATCTTGACTACTGCCGCCAAATAAGCTAGATCCGGAAATATTTTCCAAATCAGCCACCTGTACATTGCCGTAGAAAGCAACACCTAAGTCTAACAGGTCAATAATCGCCCCAGTGGGATTCTGATTAAAGTTTGTTCCCATCAGACTAAATCCTTGCGCGCCAATTCCCGCAAAAGCCCCAAAAGGAACCGTATAATCAACGGTACGAATGTCAGACGATTGGATGACAATGGGGGGATTTGACCCAGGTAAAGTAATGGTTGCCCCATCTGCCCCAGGGAAAGTTGCTGCCACAACGGTTTTTCCGTTTTCTCTCAGGTTGATCCACAACGGTTCGGCGGTTAATTCCGTCGCTTCATGAGCGCCATCAGGATGTAAGGCATCATAACCCCCAATCGGTGCGCCAAATCCACTAATATTGCTATTAAAAGGGGATTTAATGAGGTGGAAGGAATTGGCGTTAATATTATTATGGGCCGCGGTTGACCCGGTTGCGATCGCAATATGACTGGGGGCGGTTAAAGAGGGAGTAATCACCGTACTGGGAACAAATACCCCTTTACTAGCCAGATATCCTAACCCTGTATTAGCATCTAATTGTCCATTGCTCAGGAAAGATTGTAAAAAGCGAAAGGTCAATCCATCCAAAGACAGAACAATATTTTGGGGCGGTTCGATTTCTTCAACAACAGAGGAAGTGAGTTGATCAGTCATAGGAGTTGATGGGTTAGAAAATTCGGTAATTTTGTTGAGAACGGTTAAAAAGAATTGAGAAAAAACTTTATATCCAGTTAGTAGGATTTCACTTTTTGGTTAAGAAAAGACTATTAAAAAATTAACTGATGCTAAAGTAAACCAAATTTAATTTAAATTTAACCTTGCTTCAAATAAATAATGGTTTTACAGCAATTTTCGCGCTTCTTGCAGTACACCGTAGGGGCATAATATATTATGCCCCTACCCCATATTGGTAAATAAATTTAGTTGAATGGCTCTTTCAGAAGAATGCTGGGCTGATTTAGGCTTAATATTTAACAATGTATCAAGAACAGAGCGCATCACAGCAACGACACAAGGAATAGCAACGCTATTTCCTGTCAGTTTACGCATTGCTTGATAACTTCCGACAATTTGATAGGAATCTGGAAATCCTTGAAGCCTCAACATTTCACGTTCAGTTAATCGTCTTTCTCCATTCACCAAAAGATAATTATAAGATGCGCCTGCCCTCAAAGCACAAGAATAGGGATAAGTACTAATATTCCCACTTTTGTTTTCATGCCATATTGTCAACTCATTATGTTGTTTTTTATTAGTTCTCTTTTGCAGTCGGTTATGGCGTATTTTCTCCGATGCTAAGTAACTCTCAGGAACAGCATCTTCGAGAATTTCCGATAAAGGAGTTATCGTTACATTTCCCCTAGTCCAAGTAAATTGACTGTCATTTCTAAAGCCAACAATAAAAATTCTTTCTCGTTTCTGAGGCAGTCCAAAATCAAGGGCGTTGAGAACTTGATAGTCTGTATAATATCCTAGCTTGTTTAATGTTTTAACAATGATTTCTAATGTCTTGCCTGCTTGATGTCCTTTGAGTTGTTTCACATTCTCTAGTACAAAAGCTTGAGGCTTTTTTTGCTCTAAAATGCGAGCAATATCAAAAAATAACGTTCCGCGAGTATCTTCAAAGCCTTTTAATTCACCACATATACTAAAAGGTTGGCAGGGAAATCCAGCAAGTAAAATATCGTGGTCGGGGATATCATTGGCATCAACTTGAGTAATATCGCCTTGAGGATCTTCTCCAAAGTTAACTTGATAAATTTTTTGAGCATCAATATCAATGTCACTCGAAAAAACACATTTTGACTGTAAATTATTCTCTTGACAAACTATTTCAGTCGCTAGCCTAAATCCTCCCATGCCACAAAATAGATCGATAAATTTTATATTTTGTCTGTTATCAATCATGGTTATGGTTATTTTAGGGAACGAAGTTGGTAGGGGCACGGCGATAGTCAATTGATCCTTTTAATCACCATATTGCTCATGCCATGCCCCTACAGAAGATTTCGATACTGTACCTCATTAGGTTACAAACTATCTTCTGCTATTATCACCGAGAAAGTAACTCGACAAAAGGCTGGGCAATCCAGTTTAAACCAACGCGAAATTGATGTTTCAATGTCGGTAAGCGATAGAGATAAATTAAGCGACGGGCAATATAAGCCAGTTGACCGTCGAATTTTAGCCCTAAACCGCATAAAGTTGCATTATCTACCCCCAATGCCATCATTTCCCCTAAAGGTTGATAGCGGAACGGCAAAGGAGGGCGGTTCGTTATTGAGGCCCAGAGATTCCACGCGCAATAGTCAGCTTGCTGTAATGCAGTTTGCGCTGTCCCTGGAACTTGCTGTCCGTCTGCATCTCGACAGTCTGCTACATCCCCAATGGCGTAAAGATTGGGATGGTCTATGACTTGCAAGTAAGGCGTTACTAACAAGCGTCCCCCCGCATTCTGCTTTAATGGCAGGTTTTTAACAAACGGCGATACTTGAGTTCCTACCGTCCACAAGACGACATCGGTTGGAATCGTGTCTACTTGCCCTTTATAGCGCAAATCTATTGAATCTGAGCGAATTTCGTTGACTTCTGTTTCTAAATCAATCCAGATTTTTCGTGCTTCTAGAGCAGATTGGGCGGATTTACGGTTAAATTCTGGCGAAGTTGCTAAAATTGTGTCGCTTTTCTCGATTAAGCGCACTCTACCGACTTCTCTCAATCGGTCAGCTATCTTACAAGCGAGTTCTACCCCACTATAACCGCCGCCAACGACTGCCACGCGAATTTTTTCAGGTTGCGGGTTTTCTAGCAAGCGCAACCGTTCGTTGAGGCGGTAGGCATCTGCTAGCGTCCGAAAGGGGATGGCAAAGTCTCTTGCCCCCGGTACGATATCAAGGGGCGTTTTTCCCCCAATCGCCATGACTAATTTATCGTAGTTTAGCGTCGGTTGTCCCTCTAAGTGTATCTCCTGCGCTTCGGTGTCTACTCCCGTAATACACCCTTGTTGAAAGCGGATTCCCGTCCCCGCGAAAAGTTCTTCAAAGGGTGGGGCAATTTCCCATGTTTGCAGTTCTCCAGAGATGAGTTCGTAAAGCAGGGGCGTAAAAACAAAGCGATCGCTTTTATCAATTAGTATAATCTCTGGGGATTGGGAATTGGCCCAAGGCAACTCACTCAGGCGCAAGGCGGTGTAGAGTCCCCCAAATCCTCCACCGAGGATGCAGATGCGTATCGGTCGCTCACTCATAATAGCTAGGTGCAATTGGCTTTTTAGACAGTACGGCTTATTCTTAAGATAACGAAAATAAATTTAGTTGTTCAAATTCTTTTTGAGGACTTTCTATTGAATAGTTAGTAATCACTAACTCTTTGCCTTTCTCGGCAGTTTCCTGTTTGTAATTATTCATTCCATATTGCAATTCCCATTCATGCAGATAAGCCCAGTCAAAATTCTGTTTAATTTCAGGAGAATTATCATAGGTGATCATCCAAGAATGGTAACACTTCTTTAATAATTGGGCAAATCGATCATGATCGAAGGAAGTATGAAAAAAACCACGTTTACCATATAATCTAGATTTTTTTGCCGATAAATAAGGCGGATCTAGAAAAATAAATACTTTGCTGCCTTCAGGTTTTAATAGTTCGCTGTAGTCTAGATTGGTAATTTTAACATCATGTAAAAGATTGTGTAAATGAAACAGCCTTTCTATCGAAGAATCTGTAAAGCGTTTGTAAAATGATTCTAAAGAAAATCCACCTGCTTCAATCGTTCCTGAAAAAGTAATGCGATTGAGAACAAAAAAACGAACAGCCCTTTCCTCAGTTGTTAATTCTTCTGCATCAACATTAGCTAATTCCTCAAATAATCCTTTTCCATCTTTATAAATATCTTTGATAAATTTTATGTCTTCTACCAACTGAGATAAATTTGTTTGAACTGTTTTCCAAAAGCAATAAAGATCAGGATTAAGATCATTAATCCAAAATTTGGCATGAGGAAACTTTTGCTTGAGATAAATAAAGACAGAACCACCCCCTATCATAGGCTCTCGATATTCGGAAAAATCGGAGGGGAAGAAGGGAGAAAGATACTCTATCGCTTTTGTTTTTCCTCCAGGATAGCGTAAAGGACTTTTAATTAATTTAGTCATTTTTTTAACCAGCTTTCTCAATTTTAACTAAAAAAGTATTGATAATTGCTTCTTCAAACAATTCTTGCAAAAACCTGAAAGTTGATTGATGCTTCATTTTATGTTGCTGACACCATTCTTTAAGACTTTCCAAACTATTTGAGTCAAGTGAGTCTTGAACATAAGGGGAGGTCAACTTTAAAATAGGTTTGGCAGATATTATCGTACCATATTTAATTGATACTTCATTTAGATTAACATAAAGAATCATTTTTAAGAGTCCATCTTTAATATCAGGTTTAGACGGTATTATACTAGATTTACTATGCTTGGACTCAATTAGACTAATAGAAGTTAATTCTGCTTCAAACTCATCAACTGTAAAATGATACAATCCTCCTAAATAGTTAGTAATCGTAATTGCCGACTTAGTCATACTACTTAATTTCTCTTGTTCGTGAATTGTTAAAACTTCGCGGGTTTGCGCTTTTTGAGCTTTGTGCCTAGAGGAAATCATAAAGTTATCTAAATTTAGCAGTATAGATTCTTGGAAAGTGTTTAATCCTAAAGTATTATGAATTAGTTAAACAGCATTTAAAAAAATTTTTGAAGGATTAGTAACAATCCCAAGAAAAAAGATTACAGGGGAACTCTATTAAAATCCTAACGCCAATCCATCAGCGCGAGGTTCAGAAGCAGCGACTAAAATTCCCTTATGTCTTAAAATCATTTGTCCTTTGCCAAACATCGTTTCGGGCGCAATTTCAACAGCATGACCTAGATGCCTCAATCCTGCTACAATTTCAGGGGATACTCCTCTTTCTAAAAGTACCTTATTTCCTGCTAAAAATCGCCATCTAGGAGCGTCCAAGGCAGCTTGAGGATTGAGTTGATAATCAGTTAAATTAACCGTCATTTGTAAATGTCCTTGGGGTTGCATCGGCGCACCCATTACACCAAAAGGGCCGAGCGGTCGATCATTTTGAGTCCAAAAGCCAGGTATAATCGTATGAAATGGCCGTTTATTCGGTGCAATTTGATTAGGGTGTCCATCTTCTAAAGTAAATCCTGCTGCTCGATTTTGCAAAGCGATTCCGGTTTCAGGGATGAGAATGCCACTACCAAATCCTTCGTAATTAGATTGAATGAATGACACCATTAAATCTTCATCAGCCGTACAGAAATATACAGTTCCTCCTCTAGGTAAACCAGATTTCGCTAAAGGAATAGCAGTTTTTTTGATTAAGTTATATTGCTGTTTAGCATAACCTTTATCTAATAATTGAGTGATAGAAACATTCATAAAGTCGGCATCGCCTATATGATGATAGACATCAGCAAACGCTAATTTCATCGCTTCAATTTGATAGTGAAAGCTTTCTACTGAATTGCGAGGATAAGCTTTTATATCAAAATTTTCGAGAATATTGAGAGCCATTAAAGCCGCAATTCCTTGCGTATTGGGTGGAATTTCCCAGACTTGTAACTGTCGGTATTGGGTTGAGATAGGATCGACCCAAAAGGGTTGATGATTGGCTAAATCAGTTGTTGTTAAATATCCGTCTGTGTCTGAAGAAAAATTAGTGATCGCTTCTGCCAATTTCCCTTTATAAAAACTTTCTCCGCCTGTTTGAGCAATTTCTTTTAACGTTTTTGCATGAAAGGGACTTGCCCAAATGTCTCCAGTTTTTGTAGCACGATTTTCAGGGAAAAATACCTGTTTAAAAGGCTGAAATTCTGGTGCAGTTAAAGGCAAAAATCTGGATTCTTGATTTTGCCAAGCTGCGGCAGTTATCGGCGAGACAGGAAATCCTTCTTCTGCATAACGAATGGCAGGCGTAAATAATTGCTCAAAGGGCAACTTTCCCCAACGTTTCCATAACTGATACCAAGCTGATACTGCCCCCGGAACTGTCACCGCTAACCATCCTAAATTGGGCACTGAATTTAAGTTAGAATAAGCTTCTAAATGAAGATTTTGAGGGCTTTTTCCTGATGCATTGAGTCCGTGTAATTTGCCATCCCAAATAAGGGCAAAAGCGTCAGAACCAATACCGTTAGAAGTCGGTTCGACAACCGTTAAAGCAATGGCAGTCGCGACAGCAGCATCAACTGCATTCCCGCCGACTAAAAACATCTCCATTCCTGCTAGGGTTGCTAAAGATTGGCTAGTAGCAACCGCGCCTTTTTGTCCGAGAATGACTCGGCGTTGCGAAGGATAGGGATATTCGTTGAGATTGAATTGCATAAATTAAAGAAAGAGCCTCACTGATATAAAAATCTGATTGTATTGCTTGAATAAACGCAGAAGCTTGAGCGACAGATATATTAACTACAAGGTCTAAGTCTTGAGTAGCACGACTTTCACCCCAAAGAGAACTAGCAACCGATCCGCCGACAAGATAAGGAATTGTTAATGACTCTAAAATATTGGCGATTCTTTTAGCTAAAGTAATCGGGTCTTCAATCATTATATTTTTCTCAATTGGATAGCTATTTAAAATTTTTATCCATTCTTTTCCCAAGCATCTTTTAATATATTCTGCTCGAACTTTATTTAAACTTGCTCCTGGATATTGATAATTGATATTGGTTAAAATAAGCTGTTTAATGCTTCGGTTAAACTGACGAGTTTTTTTGGCTTTTTCTAAATTTGATAATTTTCTTAAAAGCGCAAAAAAAATAATATCAGCTTCTATATTGGTATCGGCAGATTGGGGTTTGTATTGTTTTATATTTAGAGAGTTTAACATAGCTGAAATGCAGAAAATAGATAGATAGCGATCCTAAGTAGGTTGTAATAAATTTTGTCTTAACCACAAAGACACAAAGAAGATGCGAGGCTTTAGGGAGAGGAGTTCCTTTTACTGATTAGTATAAATTTTCCCGCGCCATATTTTTGATAAAATGCTTTAAGTCCCCAATCACTCAAAAACTCACCATGCAAAGACAGCGTTGGTTAGTTGTCCTGATTATCGCACTGAGCATCGGTGCGATCGCTCTCCTCGCTACCCTCGGACTCCAACTCGGTTTGGATCTTAAAGGCGGGGCCCAGTTGACCATTCAAGTCAAACCCACCGAAACCGTCAAGACCATCACGCCAGAAGACCTCAAAGCGGTTAAATTTGTCATTGAAAACCGCATTAATGCTTTGGGGGTGGCTGAACCCTTCGTGCAGACTGCTGGCGAGGATAAAGTGGTCGTCCAATTGCCAGGAGTAACTGACCCCCAACAGGCCGAACGGATTTTGGGTGGAACCGCACAACTGGAGTTTAGGCAACAGCGACAGGGAACCGAAGGGCAATTCCAAGCAGAATATTCTATCCAACGTCAGACTGCCGCCGAACTGTCCCAATTGCGAAAACTGGAGAAAACACCCGAAAATAACCAGCGCATTGCTGAATTAACCGAATCGTTGCAAAAATCCAATCAAGCTATTTTAGCGTTGTTTGACCCAGTGGGACTGTCAGGGAAAAATCTCAAAGATGCGCGTCCCACGCCTACCCAAGCAGGCAATAGCTGGGAAGTTGCCATTGGCTTTGACGAAGAAGGAGGCAATAAGTTTGCGGAATTGACCAAAAACATTGCCGGAACGGGCCGCAGTATTGGCATTTTGCTCGATAATGGTTTGATTAGTGCCCCAGTAGTAGGTGTCGAATTTGCTGGAACGGGGATTACCGGCGGTAGTGCAGTGATTACGGGCAACTTTACCATCGAAAGTGCCAGTGATTTAGCGGTGCAGTTACGCGGCGGTTCTTTACCGTTTCCGGTCGAAGTGGTTGAAAACCGCACGGTTGGGGCGACTTTGGGGCAAGATAGCATTCGCAGCAGCATCTATGCTGGGCTAGTGGGGTTAATCTTAGTATTAATCTTTATGGCGGTATACTATCGTTTGCCGGGAGTGATTGCTGACCTGTCTTTAGCCATTTACACGCTGTTAACCCTGGCTGCTTTTTCGCTGATTGGCGTGACGCTAACGTTACCAGGGATTGCGGGATTTATTCTCAGCATTGGCATGGCGGTTGATGCTAACGTCTTAATTTTTGAGCGAACTCGTGAGGAGTTACGCGCTGGGAATACGCTCTATCGCTCGGTTGAATCGGGATTTTATCGGGCATTTTCGAGTATTTTAGACAGTAATGTTACGACTTTAATTGCTTGCGGGGCCTTGTTTTTCTTGGGGTCTGGGTTGGTTAAAGGGTTTGCTTTGACGCTGGCGATTGGCGTTCTCATCAGTATGTTTACTGCCTTGACTTGCAGCCGCACGTTTCTATTACTCGCTGTCCTCGGCATTCCCAAACTGCGGCAAAATCCTCAACTGTTCTGCCCCAATCTTCCTACGAATCAGGGGGAAGGGGGAAGGGGGAAGGGGTAAGGGGTAAAGGGAATTACTCATTACTTATTACCTATTAATTAGAGAAAGTCAATGAAATTAAACGTTATTAAATGGGAACGCTGGTGGTGGACGATTTCGTCAATCGTGATTGCGATTGGGATTATCGGCATGATCATTTCTTTTACCACCTTGGGTACGCCGCTTCGTCCAGGGCTAGACTTTAGTGGCGGAACACGCCTGCAATTGCAACTCGATTGTTCAGTGGCGGCAAATTGTGATCGCCCTATTGACACGGGGATGGTACGCGAAATCCTGGCCGAAGAAGGGTTAGCTGGAAGTAGCATTCAGGTGCTGGAAGGCAATACGCTCTCAATTCGCTCGAAAACCCTGGATGTTGAGCAACGTACTCGCTTACAACAGGTGTTAAACGACAGGATTGGTCAATTTGATCCCGAAACTAGCCAAATTGATACCGTCGGGCCGATAGTGGGGCAAGAGTTGTTTCAGTCAGGATTACTGGCCTTGATTCTGTCTTTTTTTGGCATTATCGTCTATTTGAGCGTTCGCTTTCGCTTTGACTATGCTTTCTTTGCGATCGTCGCTTTATTGCATGATGTACTCATTACGGTTGGGTTTTTTGCCATTTTAGGATTAGTCGCGGGAGTGGAAGTAGACAGCCTCTTTTTGGTATCGCTGCTGACCATTATCGGGTTTTCGGTCAACGATACTGTTGTCATTTATGACCGTATTCGGGAGAATTTCGAGAATTATCCCGATCTGTCTGTGAATGAAGTGGTCGATAGTGCGGTCAATCAAACTCTGACTCGTTCGATCAATACCACCTTAACGGCTCTGCTGCCTTTAATCGCTATCTTTTTCTTTGGTGGCGAAACGCTCAAATATTTTGCGCTGGCGTTGATCGTTGGCTTTGCTGCTGGGGCTTATTCGAGTATTTTTATTGCCAGTACCCTGCTAGCTTGGTGGCGCAATCGACAGTTAGCGAAGAAGGATGCTTAAATTACAGAAATTCTCGCACAATTTATTTCTGATCAGCCAGCAAGATGATAAACTTTGGTTTAGTAGATGCACCCTGATATCTTGGGACAGTCCTTTAGACGACTGTCCTTTTTTTGTTAAAATTCCGGTTGAGCTATTAGTAACTTGATATAATCGGCATTTAGGTAAATTGATCCAAGGAGAGAGCATGGCAGATTGGCAGGAAATAAAAGGGGGTATCACGGCTCCCAAAGGATTTAAAGCCGCAGGGATCGCCGCAGGGTTGAAGCCCTCTGGAGCAACCGATTTAGCCTTGATTGTCTCAGATATCGAAGCGATCGCAGCCGGAGTCTTCACGACATCTGAAGTCCGTGCCGCCTGTGTTGATTACTGCCGGACGCGCCTGCAACAAAAAGCTAGTGCCCGCGCCATCCTCTGCAATGCCGGACAAGCTAACGCCGCAACTGGGCAGATGGGCTGGCAAGATACCCTCGATAGTGCCCAATATTTGTCCCAAGCCCTCCTAATTCCGGCTGATGCCATCCTTTTAGCCTCTACCGGAGTCATCGGGCAGCGCATTCGCATGGATGCACTGCGATCGGGCATTCCCAAACTGGTAGCCGCTCTCTCAGAAGATGGGGGAGAAGCTGCCGCCCAAGCCATCATCACGACCGATCTCGTCCCCAAAGCGATCGCCCTAGAAACGATTATCGACGACCGCCCCGTCCGTATCGGCGGTATTGCCAAAGGATCGGGCATGATTCACCCTAACATGGCGACTATGCTAGCCTTCGTCACCTGCGATGCGGCGGTCTCTACTTCTCTCTGGCAGCAAATGTTAAGCCGCGCCACCAACCGCAGCTTCAATCAAATTACGGTCGATGGGGATACCAGCACCAATGACTGCTTAATTGCCTTGGCTAATGGGCAGTCCCGCACGGCAGCGATTACCGAAATGGGCAAGGATGCTGAGCAGTTGGAAGCTATGCTGACGGCAGTTTGTCAGCACTTGGCTAAGGCGGTTGCCAGAGACGGGGAGGGGGCGACTTGTTTGATTGAGGTGCAAGTTTCAGGCGCAGCCGATGACGAGGCTGCACGCTGCATCGCTCGTACAATCGCTGGCTCGTCTCTGGTCAAATCGGCGATTTTTGGACGCGATCCCAATTGGGGCAGGATTGCGGCAGCAGCAGGCAGGGCAGGCGTTCCCTTCCACCAAGAGGACTTGCAGGTGAAGCTAGGGCCTTTTTTACTGATGGAAAATGGCCAGCCTCTCGCCTTTGACCGACAAGCGGCTAGCCACTATCTTCTACAAGCTGCCCAAGGTGCGTATTTAAAGGAAGATACAGTGTTAATTTCGCTCTGTATTGGCAATGGCTCAGGAACGGGCATCGCTTGGGGTTGCGACCTCAGTTACGACTACGTGAGGATCAATGCCGAATATACAACGTAATTGGTCATTGGTTTCCTATTCCCCATTACCACTACTTAGAGATATTTATGTCAAAGTCAGGGGTAATTTCATCAGCAACAGCCGCAACTCTTTCTCTGACATTAGGCGGTAACTTAATATAGCCAAGTTGTGCAGCTTGGTCTTGCCCTTCGTTTAGTCCAAATTGAATCATGGCTTCCATCGCGATCGCTTTATTGGGATCGTCGTACTTTTTAAATAATAACATCCAGGAGTAGGTAACGATGGGATAAGATTCTTCTCCTGGCGGATCGCTAATAAATGCCCTTAAATTCTCAGGTAGTTCTACTTGGGCAAGGGTTGCAGAACCAGATTCATTATTAGGCGCAACAATCTTACCGGCTTTGTTTTCTAATGCCGCCATGCTTAAATTATTTTTAGCAGCAAAGCCATATTCTACAAAACCGATTGCTCCTTGAGTTTGTGAGACGAGAGCAGCGACCCCCTCATTTCCTCTGCCGCCGACGAAAGTTCCTTGGGTCGGCCACTCTATGGCTGTTCCAGTACCAATCGCTTTTTTCCATTCTGGACTAATATCACTCAGATGCTTGGTGAAGACTGCCGTAGTTCCACTTCCATCGGAACGGTGTACTACCGTAATTGGCCGATTGGGTAAAGTAACGCCAGGATTGGCCTGAGCAATTTTGGGATCGTTCCAATTGGTAATGTTGCCTAAGAAAATATTGACATAAGCCTCCCTCGTGAGTTTTAAGTCTTTTACCTCAGGCAAGTTGTAAGCTAAAACAATACTTCCCGCCGTCATCGGTAACAACAGAACACCTCTGCTAACTTTAGTCTTCTGTTCATCTGTCATCGCTATATCACTGGCTCCAAAATCCACAACGCCAATGGTAAACCGTTCTATACCGGCACCACTACCGATAGATTGAAAGTCAAATTGGAGTTGGGGGACTTCTCCATTCAATTTCACAAACCAGTTTTTATAGAGAGGAGCGGGAAAAGAAGCTCCAGCACCAACTACCCTCATTGTTTGGCTAAAAGGAAGCGTAATTCCTACATTATTTGGTTGTTTCTCCTGATTTCCGCCGCTACAGGCGGTAAGGTTAATGGCGATCGCGATCGCTGATAGAGAACTCATTACACGATATGCGTCGTTTCTCATTAGTCTGGTTCCTTATCCTTGTTAATATTTTTACTCCCCTTATTAAATAGAGCTAATTCTTAAAGGAAAGGTTAAGCAGCCAATCGGCGAGGCATATCAGTTAAGTTGATACCAATGGTGTACGGGGGATCACAATCATCAAACCTTGGAAATCAGCGTTATTTCTCCTGTTTTTAAATTAGAGTAACCGCCGACAATTTTGAGTTTATTTTCAGCTTTCAATTGAGAGATGACAGGAGATTGATTGAGTTGATTAATCTGATGTAAAATATTGGCTTCAGTGGCTTTTTTAATCGCCGCTTTATCATCCTCTTGTCCTAGATAATTTTCAATGGCTGGTTTAATATTATTCAGGATAACACCAATGCTACCAGGTACTTCTGCCCTTTTCATGGTTGAAATGACTGCGCCACAATCTTGATGTCCAATCACCATTAAAATTCTTGCGCCTAATACTAATGTGCCGAATTCGAGACTGCCGATCGCTTCAGTTGCTGCTACGTTTCCAGCCTCTCGGACGACAAAAATATCTCCAAACCCTCGATCAAAAATAATCTCAACAGGGACGCGGGAATCAGCACAACTCAAAACAGCAGCAAAAGGCGTTTGTCCGGCGGCAACTTCTTGAAGACGGACTGTTGTTTGGTTGGGATTTTGTTGTTTGCGTTTAACAAATCGTTGATTACCCTCCATCAATTTTGCTAAAGCTTCATCAGGAGTCAGATCGTTTTGGGCAATTCCTGGAGCAGGCTTAATTAAGTTTGACCCCAAAACAGTAGCTATTAAACTACTGCCAACCATTCCGCTACCGTACTTAATTAAATTACGCCGAGAAAAATTGAATTGCGCTGATTGATTGTTCATAATTAGGTTGAGACTGTACCTATTAACTATACCTCTAGACTGAAATGCTCCTGTATTGACTTCCCCCCGCGATAAATCGACGGGGATTCTAAAAGGATGCTACACAACGGGTTAAAACCGCGTTGCTTCGCGTCTTCTTAGCTGACCAGAATTTTAACTTCTGGGGACGAGTCAAAACGCCCCTAGTCACTCGACTTAAATCAAAATTAAGTGTTGTGATTACTTTACGAATTATATTACCTGCCCCATTACAATCAGCATTAACATACCAATTTTGAGCAGTGCGAAATAATCCTCTTTTTGTTCTCTTTCCTGATGACTTCCACTCTACGGGTTTTTCACCGTAAACGGGAATAATATCGTCATCTAAAAAGCTTGCTTTTGAAGTGTAACTTTCCTCAGTCTCTATAAACTGAATGCCGTTGATCTCACACAATTGAGCGATTCTATTTTTCAGTCTAGCGGTGGGAATTGACACAAAAGATTGATTATTCCTTTTTCCTAAATTACTCTCTTTTTTAACCTCCTGATTCCAGCCGAAAACAATTACCCCAATATCATTATCTAGGCAGTGGTTAATCACTATTCTTGCTGCTTTATTAACAGCATCACGCATTTGCCGATTCCGCTTTTCGGTGATTTTAGCTAACTTATTCGACCAAAACCCTTGAGGCTTTCCTTCTTTGATGGTTGAGACTTGCTTGTTGTACCAACGGTTAACCGACTTTAGATGTCTTCCGTCAACAATCAAGCTAGTATCAACATTAGATACACAAGTTAACCAGTTATTGAGTCCTGGGTCAATTCCTAGCACATTTTTTTGATTTAACTCTGCTTCCTGTGGCTCAACCGAATAGACAAACTCAGCATAAAAACAACGATTTCTCGGCATGATTCTGATTTCTTTAATATCAGAAAAATCCAGATTAGAGGGCATTGGTAACGAAAAACTATCAATACCAAACCAGGCTTTTACTTGCTTGCCAAGCGAGAATCTAATTTGATCGCCGACCAACTTTATCCACTGCTTAGGATAGGCAGCTTGATACAAACCTTGCTTTCTGTAATTAGGAACTAATGGTTTATTCGCTAACTCACCTTTTTGCCACATTGCCAAAAGTTTGCGGTAGGAAGTTATTGCTTCATATACACTTCTAAGGGTTTGTTGGGCAACACAAGACCTTAACGCTTTGAAGTGAAGATTTCGTTTTAGCTTCTTGTCTAAAGTGTATTTTCCGATGTATTGACGGGTCTTGAAATAAATTTGCCTTGCATAATAAAGCCCACAATTATAAAGCTTATTGGCTTCTGAGCAAATATATTCTAAAATCGCCATTACGTCAGGAGATGAATTAATGAGAACTTGTTGGCATCCGTACATAATAAACTGTATTAGAATGAGTCAATTATAACAGAGATACGCGGGGATAAATCCCCTTAGTTCGCAAGCCAGTCCGGTCTTGGACGGCAGTTTCCTTATGTCGGGGAACCCGCCAACGGAACTGCCTCCGGTTCCCGTCGAGGAGGAACTGGCGCTCGACTGCTAGCCGTTAAAACGGACTAGCTAACTCTCGCTCACGGTTTTAACGTTTAGCTTCTATTGTTTGACCTCTGCGACCAAGCCATCTAAAGCTTGTTGCATCTGCTGGACAACGAGATCGTAACAGGCATCGACATAAACGCGATCGCTGACTGCTTTTCGTCCATAGCGTTCAAAAACAATCGGCGCACAGACGCGAGTGTGAATGGGGACAGGCAACGGAATGTTCGGAAGCGGGCCGATGCCCAATCCCCAAGGTAAGCCTAAATATAACGGAAATACTTCTGGATCGGTATCGTACAACCAAGGCAACCCCCATTCATGGAGTAATTTGATCTGTTCGTAACAGTCTTTGAGGACGATTAACGTTTCGTGGGCGCCAGTGGCAATCAGGGGAATTATCGGCACTTTCTCGCGCAAGGCAAGTTTAATAAACCCCTTGCGTCCGGCAAAATGAATCTGATGGCGTTGTGCGTAAGGACGGAAGACATCTTGTGCCCCGCCAGGATAGACCAAAACACTTGCCCCTCGTTGCAAAGCCGCGATCGCCATTTGGGGATTCGCTCGCACTGCTCCCAGTCTAGCGGCTAGCCGACCTGCTTGGGGATTGACTTGCCACACACTAGGATGCATTAATCCGTAAACGGGGCGCTCGACTCCGAAGCGGCGAAACCAGTCTACCATCATCATTATCGTGTCTGGAGAAGCTAATCCGCCATTGTGAGAGCCGACCAGTAGGACGGGTTGCTTTAAGGAGATGTGTTCCCAACCATCGGTTTTGACGTGAAAGTAGTGCTGATAAAACCATTCCCATAAAGGCAAAAAGGCTTTAATTGTCTGCGGATCGCGGTTATCTAGCGACCAACCTCGCCCGCTTGAGGATTGATGTATGAGTTTATTTGGGGGAAAATTTGACAAAATTACCCTTAATGCTGCTTTAAATCATTTTAGTCTATCAAACCGCCAGACGATTTCTACCTTAAGGGAAAAATTTCGCTGATATCAAATCCGAGTAAATAACCCACGTATCCGTAGGGGTAAGGTGAGCATTGCCCACCCTACAAATATTGACATTTGAATGATAAAGTGGTAGTTCAAGGACAATCGGGCTAAATTCTTTTTTTCGGTGTTTATTGCCGAATTTTAAATGACTAAAAACTTTTCCTTAAATTCTGGAGAATTGATCTATCGAACTGATAGGCTGATGAATGCTGCTAGCAACCGCTATCGGATTGTCGTTCAGGTGGCTAATCGAGCTAAGCGCCGCCGTTATGAAGAAGTCGAAACCCTCGACACCCCCATGATGAAACCTGTCATCCGAGCCGTGATCGAAATGTCCGACGAATTGACAGAACCGGAAATTTTGGGAGATGAGGCGAATTAAAATCTATCTTTAGATAGATAAAACTTAAGGCGATCGCTTAGCTAATCTGGATAGTAGAAATAAATCAGACAAGATTAGACAATCCTGACCCGCTACAGCCTGCCCTTCCTTATTCTCGGTCGTACCTTCATCAATTTCTCCCGTTTGAGGAAAAAATCATCTGTTAGTCTTCCAAAGTTTTACGCGAAGTTTTACATTACGTATACGTTAACGCTGACATCCTCTAGAGATAATTGGAAAAGCGCATCAAGTTCATCTTTATGTTGACTTGATTTTCGACAAGGCTTTATGCCTTTCTATCCTAAGTATCCTATTGAGGTCAATCCATGTTTTTTTCCAAACCGACTTTTCTCAGTGCAGCCGTTTTGGGTGCTGCCGCAACGGTAGCAATGGTCACAGTTGCACCTGTTCAAGCGGCTTCACTCGCTGGTTCAACTGCCAACATTATTGGCGTAGCAACTTTTAGCAGTCTTGCCGTTACTCCTGCTATAGACAACATCGACTTTAGTAGTGAAGTGATCGCCCCATCTTCAACGGGTATTTTTGTTGTTGGCGCTTCCGTTACCGTTTCTGATGTCGCCCTTACGCTGGTATCTGGGCCGAGTAGTTATGATGGTTCAGCCGTTAATCCCTTGATAGACTTTGGCGGTGGATTGACCTTTGAGGTAGAAAATCCCTTCGCAGTTACTAGATTCGGCACTGGTACCAGTGCTGTAGCGGCCACCTTCCCCGGATTCAAGGGTAAATTTATCTTGGACGGTGATGTTGTCGGTGGAGGATTCTTATCCGCCAACCAAATTCTTGGAAATGGCAGTTTCTCGCTGACCGTTCGAGCCGTTCCTGAACCCCTCACCATGCTAGGTGCTGGTGCGGCGGTTGCTTTTGGTGCTAGTTTCAAGCGCAAACTAGCTCAAAAAAATAACAAATCTGAAGCCAAAAGCTAGTTCGTAATCTTTTACTAGCCTTTGTTATCTCACATATTTTTAGAGTAGCTTAAAGTGTTACGAGACAAGCTGCTCTTTTTATTTGCCCGTTCATTTTTTAGTGGATCTATCTTCGTGAAGGCAAATCTTACTTTAGTTATATCAAATCCGTTTGAAGGGCCATGATAAAAAATGAACGGGTGTAGGGGCAAGGCAATGCCTTGCCCCTACGGATGCGTGGGTTATTTACCCGGATTTGATATTATTTGATAAATTTGGATTGCATCTACTCTAAAGCCATTTGCGCCCCCCACAAATCCTGTGGTAAAAAAGCACGATCTTTAGGTAAGAAAGCAACGGGTTCAGTCAGCATAAATTCCCCTGCCTCTAGCCATTTTTTCAGTTCTTCAGCCACCTGTCGAGAAAGGGAAATACTTGCCAAAGGAGCGACTCGAACGCTTTTCCCCTCAATGGTCATGCGGCCACTTTTGAGTTGAGCATAGCTGACCAATCCGAAAGTAGGACGAACCCGACGCGGGATGGAAAAATCCATGACTGGCGCGACAATTTCTTCATCTCGAATCGCGCAATGCTCGATAACTGCTTTGTTCAAAACAGGGATAGGAATGCCAACTCCTAGCATGAGAGAGGGGCCATAGTTTTTAAAATAGCAGCCGCGAACCCACTGGGCAGACATCTGCTTGGCATCGCCAATTAGGGCTAAAGTCGCCGCCGGGCCGATAGGCGTGCGGTTGGGCAGTCGCTTTTGCAAAGGAAAGTGCTGAGTTCCTTCCCAAGCAACGTAACCAATACCACCACCGAGAAAAAGGCGCGTACCAATGCCGATCGCTTCTAAATCGGGGTCGTTAAACAGAGGAGAAATCGCCCCAGGATTGGAATAAACCGCATTCGCTAGGTGCGGTTGCAGCGGCCCCAGGTAAGTATGAAGTGGGCGATCGCCGCCATTGACCCCTACAATAAAATTTTGATAGAGATTGCGCGGGTTGTAGAGATAAAACTGATTGATGGTCGTGCGGGTAATCGTGGTCACAAAAGATGCTCTAGGGTAACAGTCAGTCACCTGTCCGATCGCCCTTAAGGATACGGGTTTTCCGGCAATCAAATCTTCGATGACGTGGCCTCCCCCTCGTTCGGGTAGCGGCGTTCTTTGGCGACTGTCCGCTTCACCTGCACCCGTATAATCCGCCATTGCCGTTGCCCCTAAATATAAATCTACTGCCCCAAAACCACTATAGGCAGGTACGCCATCGAGCCAACAAGCGCGAATTTTGATCGGCGGATCGGTGTGACCGAGGTTGATCATTGCCCCAGAAGATTCCATCGGTTCAAAGGTTCCGGTACAAATGACATCGACGGTTTTGAAGGCTTGAGGGACTCCCAACTCACCTACCCGCGCTTTGAGTTCTTCTGCTGTCCAGACGACTGCTTTTTGCTGACGAATTTTCTCGTTAATTTCGGCAATGGTACGCATAGTTATGTCAAATCCGGTTGATTAATCATCTTGTTGTAGGGGCGAACGGCCGTTCGCCCCTACTCGTTTAAGAATTATTTTATGGACATTTCTTAATCAGGCGTTGTAAGACTATCATTAAATCAAGGACAGAGAATTTTTTTATCTCATCTCAAACAATTCTGATGGAACCAATACCGAGTAAGCTTCAGAGTATCAATCAGGTTACTAGAGAGCTAGTCCAGTGCCAGAGTATTGAGGAATTGGTTTCTAAAGCTCTAAAAGCAGTTCGTGAACAACTCAATGTTCAAGTCGCCTCAATCTTTTTATTTACTAAAGATGGGGTTATTAGGCGGGTAGGTATAGATGGCGTTGATAAAGAAGGGTATGAAATTGATGAAAGTTGGTTTCCGGTAGAAGAATATGAACCGGGTCAAAGTTTTTCTGGAAAAGCAGTTCCTCGGGCCGATGCAGAATCAGAATATGGAGAGCCAAATTATTCTAATGATTTGCAAAATTACCCAGGCATAATCAATAGAGATATCTATGAAGAAAAACTAGGAAACTTGAAACGGGGTATTTCGGTTCCTCTCAATGGCGGCTCTTCCGGCATAGTGAGGAAAAATGTGTACTAGGATACAAATCCCTGAAAGATGGGTTACGACGGATTGATAATTTCTAATTAAGTTTGAATGCTTACTGCCGTCTAACCCATCCTACACTAATCTATAAGATTTTG
>JBGTNM010000507.1:0-2387 GCA_041743025.1 Microcystaceae cyanobacterium | reverse complement strand
CCGAATAAAAAACTGATTCATCGAGAAACCTCAGTTAGTTCAAAAAAACCTAATTTTGCGATTTTCAACTCTGTTTGATGCTTAACCGAGAAGTATTGGTTTTCCTTCTGCATCTCCGAAGAGCTAAATGGGCAAGGCTTTGTCCTGGTAATCATGAAAGTGCTGGGAAACGTTTATCTGGTAAAACTGGTCGAAGTAACCCTTGGCTGAGAACTTCATTAGTTCAGGCAGCTAATGCTGCGGTTCGTTGTCGTAATTCATATTTGAGAGTCGTTTATCGCCGTTTAGCTGGTCGTCGTGGTCGTAAAAAAGCTTTGATTGCGATCGCTCATCGGATTCTCATCGCCCTCTATCATATGTTTAAAAAGCGTGAACCTTATCGCGACTTGGGAGTTAATTACTTATCTAACCAATCCCAACAGCAACACTCAGTTCAGCGTCTTCATTCTCAAGCTCGCCAATTAGGTTATCAACTTGAACTAACTCCCATGAACTGAGTTTTTGAACTTTTACTTAATTGTCTATTTTCAAGACAGGTCTAATTGGTTTGATTCTGAATAATTGCAATAATTAGCGATCGCTCTATGGAATCGCTACAATCTCGTTACAAATTCCACATTCTGCTGAGGCACTACCAATCAAACTAAAAGCAGCCCAATTAACTGGATCTTGGTCTTGCGCGATCGCAGCTAGCATTGCCTGACGTAATGCTTTAGCTTTACTGGGTTCGGCTCTTAAATTCTGATAAAAAGCTGTCATTAAATCTGCGGTAGCTCTATCTGGTACTTTCCACAAAGATACTATTAGATTAGGAACACCAGCAGAGACAAAGGAACGAGACAAGCCGATTACGCCATCTCCTGTAATACGTCCCCCCCCAGTATCACATGCACTAAGAACCGCTAATTCTGCCTTGAGATCGAGATCGAGAATTTCGCTAGAAGTCAACCAACCATCACTACGCTCGTCTGGAGCAAGAGCGATCGCGCCAGGAATGCCAAATCCCTGTATATCATCGATTACCCCATGAGTCGCCAAATGAATCAGATTTGCTTGAGGCAATGTTTCTAAGATAGAGGTTTTTGTTGCTTGGCTACCTAAAATAGGTTGAGTGTTAAAAAGTTGAGCGATTTCTTGGGCTTCTTTTTCTGCATCTTCTAGAGACCTTAATTGTTGTGGTGGTTCTCCTGTGCTGGGCATAATAGGATTGCCAATTATCGTAGCTTTGAAAGTAGAGTTTTGTTGTTGTAATTTTTGATTTTTTTGTGCAGCTAAATCTAACAATTCAATGGCAGGAGCAGTTAAAATCGGATGTTTTTCAATTAGATACTTACCTTGACTATCTTGTAAGGCAGCAAAGGGAACGAGGAAAAGGGACTTATGGGGAATAAAAATAATTTCTTGGTTTTCGTCTGTAGGTAGCAAGTCGGCAATAGGTTCGATGAGTAAAGAGTGTAATTCTTTTGGCTCGTGATTATTAGAAACATTTGGCGTTACTTGGCTGGTATGTTGATCGCTGGTTTCTTGGTTAAAAGGAACACTTCTAGTAGATATAGCAGCAGTTTGTTGTCGATTTTGTGCTCGGCAAGCTTCATTATCGAAGCAACGCCAATTATCAATTAAAGCAGTTAAGGTTAGATTTCTTGGAGTTAGATCGACTTGACGAAAGGTTACTGTTCCCGTAGGTTGCACTACCCAAATTAAAAGTTTATCCTCTTGGCTGTTTGTTTTCCCAAAGTCGTTTTCGGAAACAATTGAATACTCAACAATGGTAGCTTGCTGTTCTCGTGCTAGTTGCTGAATTTTATCTATTTTAGGAGGCTCGATGGCAGGTGGCTTTGCAGGTGATGATAAAATGCGTACTGATGATGACAAAAAAGGAGCATAGGGCGAATTTTCTATTTGCTGTTGTATTTGTTGTTGACTTGTTTGATATGTTTGTTGGCATTGTTGTTCAAATTCTTCGATTTGCCGTGTCATTTGTTGAGCTTGTTCTGGAGGTAAGCTGTGAGAATATCGATCTAATTGTTGAATTTGTCGCTGACAATAGTTTTGGGGAGTTCGATTTTGAACTGTCTGTTGGGAGGATTGCTCAGAAGAGGAAGACGATTTTCTCGCTAGTAGCTCTGTAGTTAAGCGAGCGCGTCCCCACTCTGCTATTTCTAAAGCCTCCTCGATTTTATTTTGGGCGATGAGTACTTGTTGTAAGTTAGGGGAAACAGAGGCTTGGGGTTGAAAAGATTTTATTTTTGCTATTTCATCCTCAGAATTTGATTCCACTTGACGTGAAGCTTCAAAAGCTTTCATTGCTTGTCTGAATGTTTCCTCTGCCTCTGTCAAACGATCTGATTTCCATAAGGCTGTACCGAGAAGAGTTAAAGCCGATC
>JBGTNM010000506.1:0-2040 GCA_041743025.1 Microcystaceae cyanobacterium | reverse complement strand
GATCTATCTGACGAAAGTGGCTGAGAAGTACACAGGCATGAAATATGTGATTAATGCTCGTCGTCTGTCAATGTATCAGTGGGAGGGGTTTCTCGATGAGACTGACCGGATTATTTTTGATATCTATCAGAGTTTCGGTTCGAGAGTGGGCGACTATTCAGCTAATAATCAACGTCTGTTTTGCTCTCCTAAGTATCAGAAAGTTAATAACCATGAGTTCTCGTCATTGATTGAGACTGAGGTGATCCTGAAGCAGTGTCGAAACGAACTGTTCTAAAGTAGTATGTATGTAGTCTATGATAGGTTACTTGGTGTAGAATTTCGGTACGCGGAGCGATCAATTTTCAAGAATGGAACAACCTTGGCAGTAAACTGTCTGTTGAAAGACACTGATCGCTCGCTCGAACCAATCTTCAGCAAGAAAATGACCCAACTCCGCTATGCCTATACTCTTTTGGCAAGTTCATTGGTTGAATCGTTGCCATTTTTATTAATTGGGATTGTCATTTCTAGTGGTTTGTTGGCGTTTGTTGATGAGCATCAATTGGCGGCAAAATTACCGCGTAATCGAGTTTTAGGGGCAATTATCGGCAGCAGTTTGGGGTTAGTGTTACCAGCAGGGCAGTATGGCAATATTCCCGTCACCCGGCGGTTGCTCCTGCAAGGCGTTCCCTTGCCAGTGGCTATGAGTTTTTGGGTTGCTTCTCCTATCGTTAATCCTTTCGTTATCTGGGGCAGTGGGCGAGTTCTGGGCGATCGCCCCCGCATCTTGTTTCTCTGGCTGCTTGCTGCCTGGCTGATGGGCATGATGATGGGCTTGCTGTTTAGTACTTATCCCGATAAGCCTTTTTCGGCGGTCAAATCTTCTGTCCTGCGTTCGCCTTTGCTGCGCTCAGGTAGCGTTTTTCTCCCGCCAGAAACCCGTCAACCACTGCATCGGGCAGGTAATTTAATCTATGAATCTCAAACGGCTACCCCGATTTCTCTGACTTTTCGACAAAGGCTGTTGTTGTTTAGCGAAAATTTGGTGCGAGAGTTTCTGGAGTTGGGTAGTATCTTGGTGTTGGGTTGCGCGACCGCAGTTACGATTCAACTGTTTTTTCCCCAAGCTCAACTGCTTGAGTGGGCGACAACACCTGCGAGGGAAGTTCTGTCGATGTTGATTCTCAGCCTTGTTTTATCCCTCAGTCCCTTGTTTACCCCCTATTTCATTAGTTCCTCGACCGCAACATTTCTTTACGGTTCGCAGTTAGGTTTCTTGTTATGGAGTTCCCTGCTCAACCTTAAATCGATCGCCTTAGTCTTAGCTAGCTTGCGCCTCAAACCCGCTATCTACCTCTTGGTTTTGACGGGACAATTGATCGGTTTGCTGGCTTTGGTACTGAATTTTTATGTCAGTTAGGATAATGGCTTTTCTCCTTTTCTGGGCAAAAATACTCAATCTATTACCGCTATTTTCGCGATCCCCAAATGTAAACTTTAGTTGCAATTCTACTTTTTTTTAAAATGAGATGCTAAATTAGTAATTGAAGCTAAACAAGCTTCCTTGGCAGATAAGCTAACAAGGTTAAACGAAAACATAAGGAGAAAAACCTGACTAAGTTCACATCTGTCTCGCTAACTTACAATAGCAGCAACCACACAATTAGGCTCATATTTCCTCAAGTAGAAACCAGGGAGCAAGGCAACTGAATGATGAATTCAGTGCATCTCTAGGGAGTCTCACGATAAGAGAGGAGATTTCTGAGGAACTAAAATCTGGTTGCTGCTATTGTTATAAATACCTGAGCAATATTTAGGGATTTTTGCGAAGAACCAAATGACTTTGATCTTTAATACTGAGGTCTTAAGTCTAGCACCTCAAAATAAGGACTCCACAGATTGAGCAATTTAGGTCTATCTATCCCTCTTTCATCACTTTCGGAAACTGCGATCGCTAGAAGCTTTATGACCAGATAGTTTGAGCGATTTGACAAGAATTTTGATTTCTTAGTAGAAAATAATTGAGCGATCGCTTACTATCACAGGGTTCTAGAACTT
>JBGTNM010000505.1:0-61020 GCA_041743025.1 Microcystaceae cyanobacterium | reverse complement strand
AAGACTAAGCTATTTGATAGCATAAAATATAGCTCTTAGTCAAGACTGAGCAAAGAGTCTAAGCTAATTAAATTTTAAAATTGCTTTAGTTAGTAACTCTTTTTTATTATTAAATTGTCATAACTACTCTAGAAGAGCCATTTATCGATATCATCAATAATGACGACAATTTCGCGATCGCTTTCTGTTTGAACGATACTGGCAATGGTATTAATTGTTTGTACCAATTCTGAAATATTCCGTTCAAACTCTTGTTTGATTTCCTGCCGAATGAGGGCATTCGTTTTAAGAATTCCCTTAATCCAAACAAAGAGAGTTGAAAAATTAAATCCACCACTTACTTCGGCTTCAAATTGTTCAATTTCTGTTTTGGTATGTTTAGCAAACCAACGATAAAATTGTTCTTTAATAGATTTTTTAATAGGTATAGATTGAGTCTCAGCTTCTTCCATTAAACGAACTGCGATCGCAAATAAAATGTTGACGTGATTGATATCCGACATCTCAATCATGTCTGAGATAGAAAATAAGACAATAAAAAAGCGATTGTCTAGCCTTCGCTTAACTTCTGATAAAAGAGTCGATTTGCCACATCCTCGATGTCCAGCTAATAAAATTTTGCAATCTCTGGTGGGACTATCCTCAATTAATTGTTCTAACTCCTCGACAATTTGTGTTCCATATTCTACACCTAGCGTTTTAAGATCCTTTTCGGTGAGAAGAGGTAATAAGTCTAAATTGCCATAAGCTTTTTGAAAAGGTTTTAAAAGTTGAGAGGGCATTTGAGGGTTAAAATTAATAGGAATTTATTAACTGATATTCTTATTTTATCTTAATTCATGACCATGCAAACAGTTTGGATAGCAAGACACGGCAACCGCCTCGATTTCGTCAATCCTGAATGGTTTAATCTTGCTGAACGCCGTTATGATCCGCCTCTATCAGAAGATGGATTCATTCAAGCACAACAATTAGCGCGACGCTTGCAATCGGAAAGGATTTCGCATATTTTCTCGTCGCCTTTTTTACGCGCCATTCAAACGGCTTACCCTGTTGCTGAAGCACTCGATTTATCGATTAAGATTGAAGCAGGACTCGGAGAATGGCATAATGGTGAGTGGATGAGCGCTTATCCCGAAATTCATCCTAGAGATTTCCTAGAACCGACTTATCCCCGCATTGATTGGCGTTATGTTTCTCGTGTCATCCCTCAATATCCCGAAAACGAGGACACGCTGATGCTGCGAACTGCCGAAACTGCAAGGCAATTGGTCGCTGAATTTTCAGGAAATATACTTTTAGTTGGTCATGGTGCGTCGGTTTTGGGAAGTGCCACCGGATTAGTCGGCAGTAATCCCAAAATCACTGCTTCTCTGTGTTGTTTGGTCAAGTTGGTACGGGAAAGCGATCGCTGGAGAATGGAATTAAACGGCGATACTTCTCATTTATCAGAGACTGAAAGCCAAATTCGTCTTGTTTAAGGTAAGCAATGCTCAATCTTTTGCCTTAAAATAAAAATAGCGAGATAGCGTTAATCTGTTGTGCATCTAAATCACTTATTGGTCTTTCCCCCTTCCTCTTTCCTCCTTCCCCCTTCCCCTTTCCCCGCTCTCAATCAGTCATTTAAATGCGCTAAAGTTTAACTTGATGACTCTAAACACGGTTAAAAAAGCCGTGATTCCTGCGGCAGGATTCGGAACGCGGTTATTTCCTACCACTAAAATATTCAAAAAAGAGTTTTTCCCGATTATTGACCGAGATGGAAGGGCAAAACCTGTTATTTTATTGATTGTTGAAGAAGCTCTAAGTGCGGGAATCGAGGAAATAGGAATTGTTATTCAAGCAAGTGATAAAAGCCTATTTGAGAGCTTTTTTAAACTACCGCCTAAACCTGAACTCTATCAAAAACTTTCTCCAGAAAATCAAGAGTACAGTGATTATTTATTGGCATTAGGACAAAAAATTACTTTATTAACTCAAGAAAAACAAGAAGGTTACGGACACGCTGTTTTTAGTGCTAAACAGTGGGTTGGACGTGAGCCTTTTTTATTGCTACTTGGCGATCATATTTATGCTGCTGAGGGAAATGTTACTTGTGCCAAACAGCTTGTAGATGTTTACAGTCGAGTGAATAAAAGTACAATTGCTCTCACCATTATGCCAGCAGAAATTATCCATAAAGCTGGTGTAGTAAAAGGGATATGGGAAGTTGATCGTGAAATTTTATCCCTTGAACAAATCTATGAAAAACCCGATTTAGATTATGCACGATCGCATTTGCAAACCGAACACCTTAGTGTAAATGAATTTCTGGCTATTTTCGGAATGTACATTTTAGAATCCCAAATATTTGATTATCTTGAAGCTGAAATCACTCAAAATATTCGTTATAAAGGAGAATTTCAGTTGACAACTTGTTTAGAAAAAATGCGGCGAGATAGAGGAATGATAGGCTATCTGGTAAAAGGACAGTATTTTGATACAGGAATGCCTCAATTTTACCGTCAAACGATGATTGATTTTGGCTCTCCCGACATCATATGGTAAAATGTTCGTATATGTTACAAATTTTAAGAAGATGGGTTACGACGGATTGATAATTTCTAGTTGAGTTTGAAAGCTTACTGCCGTCTAACCCATCCTACACCAATTTATAAGATTTTATTATCACCATAAGTACGGGAGAGCCATTGTTTTGAGAACTCGAAGCAACTTTGACCTCTGGATGAGCGTTAACAAGCTGGGTCTGGCACTTATTGCTTGGAGAAATTTTAGTCGATGTTTTCTGGCCATCTAGGTGAAGGATTACCGTACAAGCTTTAGGCTGAGGTCGCCTGCGGTGGTCTCTGATAGTAAGGCAGTCCGGTCTTGATGGTTTCCATCAAGACCGGACTGCCGTAAAAAACCGCGAGAAAACGCCACAATCGGGTTCTTACGGGTTTAAATCAAAATGATTGCGGGATTATTACTATTTACTTGCCCATCCCTAATTGTTGGGCTTTTTGGTAGACTTTACCTTCTGTTAGTAGCGAAGGTGCGATGATCACTTCGACTTGTTGCATTTCTAGGAGATTCTTAGCGCCCAAGGTTCCCATACTGGTTTTGAGTGCCCCCAGAAGGTTGTGCGTTCCGTCATCCAATTTAGCCGGGCCTATCAAGATTTCTTGAAGTGTTCCGGTAGTTCCCACCTGAATGCGGGTTCCTCTAGGTAGCACTGGACTGGGGGTTGCCATACCCCAATGATAGCCCCTGCCGGGAGCTTCAGCCGCCCTAGCGATGGGAGAACCAATCATGACAGCATCGGCCCCGCAAGCAATGCACTTGCAGATATCTCCCCCCGTCACAATGCCGCCATCGGCGATGATGGGGACGTATTGACCCGTTGCTTGCTGGTAATCATCCCGCGCTGCCGCACAGTCAGCCACGGCAGTTGCCTGGGGAACACCAACTCCCAACACGCCCCGCGAAGTACAAGCCGCGCCCGGCCCGATACCGACCAAAACGGCAGCCGCACCTGCTTTCATTAGATTGAGCGCGACCTCATAAGTGACGCAATTGCCCAAAACCACAGGTATCGGCATTTCTTGACAGAAATTCATCAAATCCAACGGCACGACCGATTCTGGAGAAAGGTGCGCTGTAGAAACGACCGTCGCTTGGACAAACAGTAAGTCTGCGCCTGCTTGGGCTACCATCTGAGCGTATTGCGCCGCACCTGCCGGAGTTAGGCTTACCGCAGCAATTCCCCCTTGGCTTTTAATGTCTTGAATGCGCTGAGTGATTAATTCCGCTCGAATCGGTTTGGCGTAGAGTTCTTGCATCAAACCGACAAATTCCGATTTGCCGACAGCAGCAATGCGATCAAGAATAGGATTGGGGTTTTCGTAGCGAGTTTGAATTCCTTCTAAGTTGAAAACGCCTAAAGCCCCTAATTCAGAGAGCAGAACTGCCATGCGAGCATCTACCACACTATCCATCGCACTAGCTAGGATAGGAATTTCCCGTTCGATACCGCCTATTGTCCAGCGTGTTTCGGCCAGACTGGGATCTAACGTCCACACTCCAGGGGCGAGTGCAATTTCATCGATTCCGTAGGCTCTGCGAGCCATTTTACCCCGACCAATAATAATATCCACGCTTGTCTTTTTCCGCTCCCATATCTATTAGAGCCTAGGCTAGCAAATTTTAGGGGATTTCGGAATCTACATAATTTTGATGAGAATCGAGTTAGGAAGCCAGGGCTTCCTAACTCAAAATCACAGTAATTTATCGATAACTGACTTTGGTAACATCTTGGTCTTGAACGTTAACCGTACAGTCATAGGAAATCGATTTTTGTGAACCCGCTTGACGAATAACAGCATCGCCACGAACGCCTAGTTCGGCGTTAGAAATAACATACGTTTCGGCTGAATCGTTAAAATTTAATTCCCGTCCCGTGTTGAGACTCAACAAACCGCCGAGATTAATCTGGCTGTCAGAAGAAATTTCGTCTTTGAGTTCTCGGTGACACATTGAGATGGCTTTTTCTTTGTTAAATTCGGCCGCGGTAGGAGAAGTGGTAGAAGTAGAGGAGTTATTAGAAGTAGACGTATTACTGCCAGTCGAATTGACAGCCGTTACTCGTCCGTCACTGGTGTTCACCGTACAGTCATAATTAAAGGTCGAAGGCGTAATCCGTCCGTTAGAATCCGTGTTAACCTGTTGTCCCTCTCCTTGAATTCTTCGTTCTGCATTGGAGACAAATGACTCGCGTACTGCATCGTTAAAACGCAGGAATGATCCTGTATTTCCGTTGGTCATTTTTTGCACAATTTCACGCTGACAAGCCAGTTCAGCATAATTAGAAGAAGTTTGCGCGAAAGCAGAGGCACCCAAGAAGGTAAACCCCAAAGAAACCATGATAGAGCTTGCAATTAACTGATTTTTGCCCATTTTATTTTCTTTTATCAACTCATCTTGTGATCCAGTTTAGACAAATAAACGAATCAACAGAATCGCTCAAATGACAGAATAAATGCCTTAAAGTCCCTCTAGCGACAGATTCCTCTCAGGGGATTTAAGCCAGTCAACCCTATTTTTCTAACCCTGCATCCCAAACACAACCGATAGGTTGTTAGCTGGCATTGGAACCGTTTCTAGTAAGGTTAAACCCTGTTGTTCGGCGGCGGTAATTACGTCTTCTAGATGGCGGACTCCCCATTGAGCATTTTGATGGCGCAAGGTCTCGTCAAAGCCTCGATTGCTGGGTGCGGTGTGGGTTCCGCCCTGTTGGTAGGGGCCGTATAAGTATAAAATACCACCCACTTTTAGTAATCGTCCCGCGCCTGCCATCAATCCCAAGCAAGCCGACCAAGGCGTAATGTGAATCATGTTAATGTTAATGATCGCTGCGATCGCGATTCCCTTGGCTTCCACTTGCCAAAAAGGTTCCCGCGCATCGATGTCGAGGGGAGGCTGTAGGTTATCAGAGGGACAAGCTTGCCGCCATGCTTCAATACTCTCGCGCAAAAACGCATCGGGATCAGACGGAATCCACTGACGGGGACTCAGCAAAGGGGCAAAAAAGGCAGCGTGTTCGCCTGTCCCACTAGCGATCTCTAAAATGTTACCGTTGGCAGGAAGGACACGCCGGAGAACTTCTAGAATCGGTTGGCGGTTGCGCTGAGTGGCAGGAGCATATTGTTGTCGATTATCCACTAATTGTTCCTGTAAAGTCCAAATAGTAAATTGAAAGCGCTCGTTTGGCAACGGAATGATGATAGAACTTACTTTCCATCAACAAATAATTTTGGTTAATCGTTCCTGAGAAAGGTTAACATAAGTTAACAAATGTAAATCGGGTTGCCAACGCTCTCGTATACTACCAGGCGTTACAATCGGGGTGAGCCTCTCACTTTGGTATACATTCCCCACCCTCTGACATCACCCTCACCTTTAGGAGATCTTCAGCGTGAACAAAAATAATAAAAAGTGGCGGAATGCGGGACTGTACGCACTCTTGTTGATTGTCGTTATCGCCCTCGCTACCGCCTTTATAGATAGACAGCCCCAAAGTCGGGAAGTCCTTACCTATAGCGATTTCATTAACAAAATTGAAAATAATCAAATTGATCGCGTCAGCCTCAATGCCGACCGAACTGAGGCGAGATTTCCCAATCCCGACGGGGGTGCGCCACTCGTTGTCAATCTTCCCAACGACCCCGATTTAATTAATATCCTGACCAAACACAACGTTGATATTGTCGTTCAACCCCAAAGCGACGACGGTTTTTGGCTACGCGTGGCTAGCAGCCTCTTTCTTCCTATCTTGCTGCTCGTTGGACTGTTTCTGCTGTTGCGACGGGCGCAGAGTGGCCCCGGTTCCCAAGCCATGAACTTTGGTAAGTCCAAAGCGAGAGTACAGATGGAACCGCAAACTCAAGTCACCTTCGGCGATGTCGCTGGCATCGAGCAAGCTAAATTAGAGCTAGCCGAAGTCGTAGACTTCCTGAAAAATGCTGATCGCTTTACGGCTATCGGGGCCAAAATTCCGAAAGGCGTTTTGTTAGTTGGCCCTCCCGGAACGGGCAAAACTCTCCTCGCGCGTGCCGTCGCTGGCGAAGCTGGTGTACCTTTCTTCAGCATTTCCGGTTCTGAATTTGTCGAAATGTTCGTCGGGGTTGGTGCGTCCCGCGTTCGCGACCTGTTTGAACAAGCCAAAGCCAATGCTCCTTGTATCGTATTTATCGATGAAATCGATGCAGTGGGCCGCCAACGTGGGGCGGGATTGGGCGGCGGTAACGACGAACGCGAACAGACCCTCAACCAACTGCTGACCGAAATGGACGGTTTTGAAGGCAATACCGGTGTCATCATCATTGCTGCCACAAACCGTCCAGATGTCCTCGATGCGGCGCTGTTGCGTCCCGGTCGCTTTGACCGTCAAGTAGTGGTAGATCGCCCAGACTACGCTGGCCGCCGCGAAATCCTTCAAGTTCACGCTCGCGGCAAGACCCTCGCCAAAGATGTTGACCTGGACAAAATTGCTCGCCGTACTCCTGGCTTTACCGGGGCCGACTTATCTAATTTGCTCAACGAAGCGGCAATTTTGGCTGCGAGGCGCAATTTGACCGAAATTTCGATGGATGAGATCAACGATGCCATTGATCGCGTTCTGGCTGGCCCAGAAAAGAAAAATCGCGTCATGAGCGAGAAGCGCAAAACGTTAGTCGCCTACCACGAAGCCGGACACGCTTTAGTGGGCGCTCTCATGCCCGACTACGACCCCGTGCAGAAAATTAGCATCATCCCTCGCGGTCGTGCTGGTGGATTGACTTGGTTTACCCCCAGTGAAGACCGTATGGAATCCGGCTTGTACTCGCGTTCCTACCTACAAAATCAAATGGCGGTAGCTTTGGGCGGACGGGTAGCCGAAGAAATTATCTTTGGCGAAGAAGAAGTCACCACCGGGGCTTCTAATGACTTGCAACAGGTGGCGCGGGTGGCCCGTCAGATGATCACTCGCTTCGGCATGAGCGATCGCTTAGGCCCGGTAGCACTGGGTCGGCAAAGCGGCGGTGTCTTCCTTGGTCGCGAAATTGCCTCCGATCGCGATTTCTCGAATGAAACCGCTTCGACCATTGATGACGAAGTGCGCCAACTGGTTGATGTCGCCTATCAGCGAGCAAAAACTGTCTTAGAAAACAACCGTTTTATCCTCGACCGTCTGTCCGAGATGCTCGTCGAACAAGAAACCGTCGATGCAGAAGAACTACAAGACCTCCTCGCCAATAATGACGTGAAAATGGCAGCGTTGGCATGAGGTAAGATCATTTAGGCTTTTTTTAAAGCAGCATCTCTAGATGCTGCTTTATTAGTCTTCAATAGCACTGCCATTTGATAGAGAAATCTATCAATTTTTATTGACAGGGAAATTGGACAAATGGCAGCGAAAGGAAGTCAACAAACAACGGCAATGACGACCCCAACCGAAACGACACCTAATTAAACTAAAGTTAAGGCGGGCCTTGCCCACCTTAATATCAATTAGCATTTAGGAATCTTCAAGAAAAATACCGTAATCTTATAAAAGATTGTTTACTTTTATAACAGGAATACCGCCAGATCCACCTCCGCCAACACCATACAAGCTAGGGCCAGTCCCCCCTTCGCCAACACCCCCCATCAAAGCCACACCAGTCCCAGTTCCACCACCGCCAACACCATTCCCTATCAAAGCAGGGCCAACTCCACTCCCACCACTGCTAACACCGCCACCGCAAATGGTAGCAGATTCTTCATCAGACAAGTCTTCAAACACGATCGCAGACGGTTGAATCAACCCTTTTAAATTGAGCGATCAGCAGTCGAGTCTTTTTTTGATCTTGTTCATAGATGTCATTCCTTTACTAGAGAAAATTGTTCTTAGAAAATAACCTTATTGTAAGGTAGATTAAGATAGGGTGGGCATTGCTCACTTTAATCTATTAAAATTTATGGATAATTAAAGACCAATGGCTACAATTTCTAATAACGAACCCACCTTGACAGATGTCATCGAAAAACTGAGCAAAGTCTCAACGGATGTCGAAAAGCTCTCAACGGATGTCGAAAAGCTCTCAACCGATGTCGGAAAGCTCTCAACCGATGTTGAAAAATTTAATGAGCGATTCGCTGACTATAGACAGGCTACTCAATGGGTCGTGCAACTCGCTTTTACGCTAATTGCTAGCGCTACTCTTACCGTGATTATCACTGCGGTTCTACGCTAAAAATGACCAGAAAAGTTAAGGCGGGCATTGCCCACCTTAAGATTAAACAGTCTGAAAATGACTTAAAGAGTATTTTTTCCAATCCAACCAAGTTAGCCACTGCCGACCGACAGTAGCCAAACTACTTCGACTTTCTTCTTCTCCTTCAGCCGTAGGGACTAGCAGCGAGTCCGCTGACCGCACCACCATCGTTCCTTGGTGTAACCCTTCGCGCAACTGGCGACCCGTTTTCCAGGCATGAAACTTGCTCACTGTCCAGCGAGGATTCGCTGGATAGCCTGCAAATCCTGATCGCAAGGCTGCATGGTTTTCTGGAAGAATGGCAGTGCGGAGCCACACGCCCTCTGACAAGTCCACTACGTTGAGGTTGCGATTCTGGAGAGCATTCAACACAGACCTCACCCCCTTATTTAATTTTAGTCACTGCACGCTTTGCTATCTTTTTTATTTTATTACAAAGTGTTACAGATCGTCAACCCGTTAGGGGTCAATATCTTGTACCCTGATAAAAAATAATGGTCAAACTCAATTCAGGAGAATTTTGATGTTGGATGTCCAGAAATTTATTAGCGAAGTTATCACTCAACGCAGTCAGGTGTGGAGGGATTATGACAGGGCACTTAGCAGTCAAAAAGAGCTATTAAATAGATTTTCTCCGCAATTTAGTAGCTCTGGTACAGTAAAGGCACTTTCTCCTCTAACGACAGAAAATTTGCCTTCAACGGAAGTACAGGCAGTTATTGCCAATCTTGAAAAAGCGGAAAAGCAGATTGCTCAAGCTCAGTCTAACATCCAACAGGACGCACATGAAATTGAAAGGCTAAAAATTAAAGCCAGAAATTTAATAATTATCTTAACTGCAACTGGTGTCGTCGTTTTTGGAGGATTGGTTATGTACGTAAAAAATCAAATTCAAAATAATAATGGTTCATTACAACCTGCCCTTACTAATCGTTGGCTAGTTCAAGCAAAATAAATATTGAATTGTAGGAGAAAAAATGTTTTGGAAACAGCAAATAGAAGCTTTAGAAGCACGTATTCTGCAAAAAAAGCAGGAGATTGAAAACGCCCAAGCTTATGGTCATGCTTTATTTAAACATGGCCAACTCAATGCTAATCAATTTCCTAGTTATTTTGGCAATTTTTTAGCAACAAACCAGCAAAGCACCCAAGCTTTTCTCGCTCAACAAATGCCGCCGGTGGTAGCAAGTTGGCAAGAGACGAATTGGCGATCATGGAATATTAAACCAGAAAATACGGCATCAGTAGATTATGTACAACTAATCCGTATTGGGGAGCGAATAGAGCAACGAGAGAGTGATTCACAGAGGTTTATCGTTCCTGAATTTGCCCCTTTTATCGGCGCTCACAAAACAATTATTATTCGCTGTAATAATAGTACAAGAGATATGGGTTTAGGCTTGCTGCAATCATTAGTAGTACGGACAGCACTGTTATTACCCCATCAAATTCGCTATACTCTCTGTGATCCTGCTAACAATGGTGGAGCATTTTTGATGCGCCGTTCACTACCAGAAGGTTTAGTGCGAGAAAATAGTGGTGAACTTTACCGCGATTTACTCGAAGTGGAACAGGATATCCGTCGGGTAAAAGAAACGTATTTAGATCCTCAAGCACCCGCTTTACACCTTTTGCCCGCAGAAATTCGTATTAATGAGCGATTTGAAGGGATATTTGCCGCAGACTTCCCTAAAAGATATGATCGCAGGGATATTGAAGAACTCCAGAAAATCGGTAACAGTGGCGCTGATGCGGGTAGGTATCTATTCATTCACTATAACGAAGATTTGCCTCTGCCGAGAGACATCAGTATCGAGGAGTTTGAAAATGCCTTTTATATCAACCTCAATAACCTATCTCAGACTCGCAGTCAATGCCAGCTAAAGTTTTATCCTGACACTGTTCCTGATGCTAGTCTTCAAAAAGATTTGCTCGAAAAAGTCAAGCTAGCAAAACCACCCGAACGTAAACTTGATTGGCATGAAATTGTGGGTATCTCAGAAAAGCAATGGTGGACGCAAACGGCTGATGAAATTATTAAAACACCGATTGGCGGTCGTGGGAGCAAAGATTCTTTAGACATTTGGTTTGGAAGAGATGGTGAAGGAAGACAATGCGCTCATGGTATGCTAGGTGCAATGACGGGTTCGGGTAAATCGACTCTCTATCATGTCTTTATCCTCGGTTTGGCAACCCGCTACAGTCCAGCAGAACTACGTCTTTACCTCATTGATGGGAAAGAAGGTGTAGAATTAGCCCCCTATCGCCATCTCCCTCATACGGAAGTGGTGTCATTACATTCTTCTCCTGAATTATCTCGCAGTATTTTGACTGAGTTACTCGAAGAGAAAGAACGCCGCAATAGTTTATTTAAGAGTATGCGTGTCAACGATTTTACAGCCTATCGTCAGATAGCTCAACCTCAAGACAAGTTACCGCGTATCTTATTTTTAGTGGACGAGTACCAGGAACTTTTTGAGGGTGATCAAGATGGCATCGCTTCTATTCAACTGCTAACTTTAGCACAACAAGGGCGCAGTGCTGGCATTCATATGCTCTTAGCATCACAGGGTTTTGGTGCTGCTGGAATGCTCAAACAAACGGCAATTTTTGGCAATATTCATCTACGCATGGGCATGAAAATGTCTCATGCAGACATCCAATCATTGACTGAATTTGGCAAACGCGGCAAACAGCTATTGATGACTTGCGATTTACCGGGCAAGATTGTGGTTAATGATAGTAGTGGGGATGACAATGCTAACTCTGTGGGCAAAGTTGCTTTTTTAGAGAAAGAACGTCGAGATGAGTTGATTCAAAAGTTAGTCACTAAACAAGAGCAACTTTCACGCCTAGAATACACTAAAACCGTAGTATTTGACGGTAACGCCCAACCTAACTTGATTGATAACCCACAACTACGTCGTCTTTTAGAACAGGGTAAATGGCAGACACCCGCAGAATGGGAAGTTCTTGCCCGTCAACCGATAAATCAAGGTGGACTTGAGGGAGTTGATTGGTTTGCCGCAGAACATCCGATGGTGATGTGGTTAGGGCAAGAATATAGTGTTCGCAAGCAGGCAATGATGATTATGCGCCGCCGCGCAGGTGAAAATGCCCTGATTATTGGGGTTGATTTCAATACTGCCCGCTATGGAATGTTAGCAGCGATTCTCACCAGTTTAGCCGTTAATACTAAACCGAAAAACCTTAAGTTCTTTGTACTTGATCGCAGTATACCAGGAACACAGTGGCACACAACTTTACAGTATGTTTGTGAATCCGTCTTACGTCCGGCCCAATTCTTTGCTAGCTTTAGTCGAGATAATCAAAAGGTTAGCCCTATTCTAGACAATTTGATCACTGAATTAGAGCAAAGGATGCAACTGAGTGAAGCGGATTTACTTGACAGATCATCGCTATTTGTGGTAGCGACGGAATTAGACCGGATTGATGAGTTAAGACACAGAAATGATAGCTATTACGGCAGTGAATCGCCTCTAGGTGAAAAACTGAAACGCTTATACATTGAAGGCGCATCTAGGGGTATTCATCTGATTTTGAGTTTTTCGGGTGTTAAGTCAATGTCAAAAGTTGTGGATGTGAAGCGAGGATTGCCGTATTTTCGGCATCGTGTCGCCCTGCAAATGTCGGAGGATGATTCGTTTACCTTTGTACGCGATCGCTCTGCCTCCCGATTGCAGCTTGAAGGCTCTGTTCCCATTAAAGCATTGTATATGGACACAGACAGCGATCGTTGTGTACCGTTCAAACCCTACAGTACCGAATCTACCATTGATTTTACCGAACAACTTCAAGCGATCGGCAACTATTTAAGAGGATGGAGTAGCAACGGATGAGTATGGACGAGCAATTCTGGCAACTGAAGCAATTTCAGGCAGAATTAGAGAACTTTAACGAAAACTTAAAGGCTTCCTGGAAGGAGGTTGAAGCTAAGTACGATCATCTCTCTCCTCTGTGGCAAGATGAATACCGCCGAAGACACGATCAGGCGTGGGAACCGCTTCAGGCGGAAATGAAACGCTATCTAACTAAGCAAGGTTCCGCCTATGTCGAGTTTTTATCGAGTAAATCACAGGCTTTGGAGAGGTATTTAAGGGGTGGCTGACTCAGATAAGTTACTACAGGGATTGCAAGCATACCGCACAGCGTTAGACAAGCATTTAAGCCTCCTGCAAGAGGATTTGCAGCAACTAGAGAATCGTTGGCTTGCTCTCGATGCTGTCTATGAAGGAGAGGCGGCTGAACAATTTCGGGCTTCTTGGTTACGAACGGTAGAATGGTTTGCTGACTATATTTACCAGATGCAAGAAATAACAGCCATCCTCAATGAACGTATCGACGCACTAGAGCAGGCTAATCTCTTAGAAGGAGGGCTAATGTGAGTGCCCAAGATCCCCGTATCTTAATTTTGATTCTCGATAACTTAATTGACGAACTCAGACGCTGGAATATTACCACCAGCGACACTCTCAGGGAGATGTCATGGCATCAAAGACAGGCACAAGAAAAAGTCGATCAGGCTTTGCATCACGCGGGTATTGTCGTCAATCGAGCCACGCAAGATCGACAAGAGGTGAATAATGCTATTCAGGAGGTTGCCCAACTTTTATCAAACTGTCAGGCGGCTATCAATAATGCGCTGCATAACCTCAATCAAGCCCAACAACAGCAGCGCATTGCAGAGTCAACCTTCGTACACTGGCAAAGGGAACTAACAGCAGCTTTGGCATGGTTAGAACGAGCGAAAGCCAGATTAGCCAGGGCAATTCAAGAGCGACAAGCAGCCGAAACCGCTTTAAGTTCCGCCCAATTCGCTTTAAGTTCCGCCCAATCCGCCCTCAGTAGCTGTGAAAGTTCGGGATACCGTGATAAAGAGGGAAGATATCACCAACCCGATTGTAGTGGATACAGAGCCTCCGTTTCCTCGGCTCAAGCAGAGGTATTCAGAGCGCAGCAGCGTTTAAATACTGCCATAGTAGAGGAGCAAGCAGCCAAGGTAGAGGTAGCGCAGGCACAGGCACGGGTTAATTGTTGTCAAAATGCCGTTGGCTATAGTCATCAAGCTGTCTCCCATGCAAGCGTTGCCGTAGAGCAGGCTCATCAGGCTCTTAATGCTGCCGAACGGAGTCTTGAGAATGCTAAGGCGGCACAACGGGCTGTCAACGGGGCGCAGGAGGAAGCTATAGCAGAACAAGAGGCGGCTGATCTGATGGTGATGGCTGTACGTGCCTCCCAAGATTTGACGGGTGAAGCTAACGACAATTTCCAAAATGCCCAAAAGATGGGAGACTCAGCGCAACGGTTGGCGACGATCGTTTCTCAGGAACTTGAAGATCGAGTTGAGCATTTAATCGAACTGAATCGACCATTACCGCTATTTTAAACATTTAGGAGACAAATTTGATGGAAGAAACGCTTTGGTTAATGAAACAGCATTCACGTCAACTTCAAGACTACCGCAAAGACATTCGCGGAACTTGGGATGATGAGGCGGCAAAAGAACTCAATAGTCACTATCTTAATCCTCATGAAGAAGATAATCAAGATATGTTAAAGTCTTTGCAACAGCAACAACAGAAATTAGAAAAGGCGGCTACTGAGTTAATAAAAGCCAATGAACAAGCTTTAGAGGCAGATCGACGCTCAAGGCAAGTACAGCATTTTTTAGAATTGACGCGACAGGATGTTAACTTAGCTTATCAATATTATGAGCGATCGCGGGAATATCATGCAGCAACCCAAGCGGAATTTCCCATAATAGAACGTTTAATCAAACAAGCTAATCTTGCTTGCTAGTGAGCAAGAAAAACTATAAGCGAGGATTCCAAAATTCTAAATTGTTAATTAACCTAACATAATCGACTAATGACGAATAATAGTGTATAATTATCGAAACTTTTCAGAACAGCCTCCTTATAGCACTGCCATTATTCAACCCCAAAAAACGTCACCAAATTTGCGGTCACTATGCAATCGTTTAACCCTCAACTTTCAACCTCTAAAGAGCGCGTTATTGTCGTTATGCCAGCCTATAATGCGGCTAAAACGCTCAAGCTAACTTACAATGACCTTCCGCATGATTCTGTTGATGGCATTATCCTAGTCGATGATGGAAGCCGTGATGAAACAATCGGGATTGCACGGGAACTAGGACTGAGTGTTTTTGTCCATCGACGCAATTTAGGTTACGGTGCTAACCAGAAAACCTGTTACGTTGAGGCTCTCAAAGATGGAGCCTCTATCGTTGTGATGGTACACCCAGATTACCAGTATGACCCCACCCTCCTGCCAGAGATTGTCCGTCCCATTGAAGAAAGACACTGTGATATTGTTTTTGGTTCCCGTATGAAAGGACTTTCTGCCTACAAACAGGGTATGCCTTGGTGGAAGTATCTCGCCAATGTAGCGTTAACCTGGCTAGAAAATAAAGTTTTTGGACTGGGGTTATCTGAATTTCATACGGGATATCGAGCTTATCGTCGAGAAGCTCTTGAAAGCGTCAATTTCCTCTCTAATTCGGATAACTTCATTTTTGATCAAGAGATTGTGGCTCAGTTCGTCGCTGCTGGCTTAAAAATAAGCGATATTCACGTTCCCACTCGCTATTTTCCCGAAGCCTCTAGTGCTAGTTTTTGGGCAAGTACCGTTTACGGACTCAGCATTCTTGGGGTATTAGCTCGCTATATCCTACACAAAAAGGGGATTTGGCGCAGCCAACAGTTTACTTGTCACTCTCGACGCTACTATTCGGCTCAAGTAGAAAATTAATGATTAGTTCGGCTTAACAAATCAATAACGAAGATCTGCCCATCATCATAGACTTTTTGCCTCGATTGACCGAGCTTTTGTAAATTATCGTGAAAATCCAGAGTATACTGAATTTGTCCTCTTAAAAAAGGTCGAAGCTCTAAAATACGATTAGGTTTAACCCAAGGATAAATTTCCGAACCGAGCTTTTCTTGCCAATATGCTCGGTTAGCTCCTGGTTGTTTAGCATAATCATACGCGACATAGCGGATAGACTGAGTATTGAGATAATCGCTTAGCGCTTCGCTCCCTTTAAATAAAGGCATACCAGGAGGAGGGCTGGCATATCCTGGTAGGTCTACAATCAAGATAGAATTTCGACTAAAATCGAGAAGAAAGGGCTTACTCAATCTCGTTAAAAGAACTTCCTTGGCAGGAATTGATTGCTGCATCTTGGCATATTGCAAGACTTCTTGTCGAGTTGAGACTGAGAATTGATTGTTGATAGCAGCTCGAATATTCTTGGCATATTGTAAGTAGGAACTTCTCACGTCATTCCATCCATTCCCATTGCCAATTATCATATATTGAATGTATCCATAAATTTTGACGTTGAAAAGCAGCGAAAAACCAATATAATATTCCTATCCCTAGATAAATTACAATAACCGTATTTGAAATCATCCAGGTAATATTTAATAAACCTCCCAAGAAAATCGTAAAAGCAAGTCCCCATATCGCTAGCAGTCCCCAATCAACTCTATCTTCTGGGAAGAATAAGCGATTGATTAAACCTCCCCAACCGATTAAGGATAAGAGAATTAAAATTCCCCAAACAAATGCGAAAAAATAAGCAATCATGATTTTAATTTATATTAGGGATCGTATATGCTATCTAGAATAAATTGGTAAGCAAGTAAAGTTTTCCAGGCAGTGGCTAAATAGGCATTGAGAATATGCAAAGGAAAAAGAAGCTGTCCTTCATTAAATAAGGAATGAACTAAAGGTAGAGGAACTGGCGTAGCACTTGTTGATTGAAGTGTGAGATTAGATTCATGACACAAGTAGCGAGCATTTCGTAGTGTGAAAAAGCGTAGATGTGTCCGATCTAAAATGCCGCGATCACTATAGTCGAAGCGTCCTAATAGCAAACTAATACGTACCGATAAATGGGCAACATTTGGTAAGGAAATAATAACACGAGTTCCTGGTAGGACATGAGAACGCAGTAAATGAGTCAGAACAGAAGCAGGTTCTGCAACATGTTCGAGGACATCCGCTAAGACAACCGCTTGAGGTTTTCGACTCAGCGACAGAATTAGCTCTGTAGTAAGATCGGCTTGATACACTTCATCATAATTTTGGCGAGCTTGAGCGACACATTCAGTATCGCGTTCTACTCCTATCAAGTAAAAGTAAGGTGCAGGCAGAAAATGCCGTAAAAATCCATTAGCACAGCCCACATCCAACACAACATAGGGATCGCTTGTGTTTTTTTTAGCCTCTCTCCACAAACGAGCAGCGATTTGCGCGTGTGAGGAAAAGCGATCGGGTTTGAGCGTATAAGGTAAAGACTGACTCATCACAACATTTATGAACGATTAACTTCGATAAATATAGTTCTACTTCTGAGAATTTGCAAATGATTCCTTAAAACGATCGCTGTCTGCGTCTAGCCTGTTGAAGGCTGAGCGAACCTTGTCATCTTTTTTTTGAGAGCATCTTAGGGTTTAAGCAGCGCGATCGCTCTTGAAAGCACACTTCATTGGTAGGCATTTGCTTGATTAGCTAGTTCAAGAGTTCCATCGTAAGCTAGTATAAAGAAAACATTGACCATTCAAAACTTTTTATGGATACAACTTTTATCTCTGTTCAGCTACCTGCTAGCATTTACAAAAAACTGCAAACTCTAGCAACGGAGGAACATACCGATCCCGTTGGCTTAATTTCGCAATTTGTTACAGAAGCTTTTCAACGACGGCAATGGCTACAAGACTTGACTGTTTTGCGCCAGCAAATTCAGGATGAAAATGGTTTACAAATAGATGATACAAAAGAAGAAATAATTGCTCAATTGCGTCAGACTCGACAAGAAATTTTCAAAAGTGAATATGCACATTTGTATCGATAGCAGTGCTTTTATTTTTGGATTGAGAAAGATTGACCCCGCAGCAACAAAGATGTTAGAGTTGGTAGGCGATAATCTGAATCTCGTCATTCCTCGTCTAATTGCTCAAGAAGTTGCCCGTAATTTAACTACAGCAGAACAAGTTAGACAGTTTTATCTAATAACTTAAGTTAAAGGAACTTGTAAAAACTTGAGTTCATCGAATTTCTCTTATGTCTTGCGTCAGAGTAAAAATTTCAGTAAATTGGAAACGACAGGCAAGTTCAGTCAAGGCGACTTTTAAAACAGCTTGTTCGGGGGGAAGTTGTTCGAGAAGTTCTAAGATGTGATCGTCGCTGCACTCAACAGCAGCTTGCTGGAGTTGTTCGATCCACTGAGTCGGCATTATAGTTAAATGAGCAGGGGTAAAAGCGGGAAGATCGAGATTTTCTTGACTATCTAAGGGTTGCCTTGGCTCGTCTTCGTAAAGGTAACGAACGCCAAGATATTGAGCGATTTTATCCCAAAGCACCTCTTGACGGAAGGGTTTACGCATGAAGTCGTCACAGCCAGCAGACAGTACCAGATGACGTTCCTCCTCAAAGGCACTGGCAGTCAGGGCAATCACCACCGTTGCCTGACCTTTGGTCGTCGCTTTGATGCGTTGAGTGGCTTCATAACCATCCATAACAGGCATTCGCATATCCATCCAGATCAAGTGAGGATGCCAAGACTCCCAAAGTGCGATCGCTTCCTGTCCGTTGCAGGCTTCTTTGACTTCAAACCCAATAGATGATAGCAATTTCACCAGCAATAGACGGCTTTCGATGCGATCGTCAACGGCGAGGATGCGGTAGGGTGGTTGTCCGGGAGCGAGTCCAATGACTTTGCGAGGAGTTGGCATCGGTTGAACGTCTAGCTCATTGGCTGGGGCAACCCTAATCGTAAAGCGAAAAACACTGCCTTGTCCGACTTCACTGTTGACGGTTATTTCTCCCCCCATCAATTGAACAAACTTTTGACTGATAGGCAATCCCAATCCCGTGCCTTGCTGCGATCGCCTGCCGCTTTCCGTCTGTCCGAACACTTCAAAGAGCTTACTCATTTCGTGAGGAGCAATGCCAGGGCCAGTGTCTTCGACTTCAAAAAGAAGTATCATTTCAATATTGGATTTAGCGGATGACACCCTCAAGATAACGCCGCCTTCGCTAGTAAATTTGATGGCGTTGCCGAGCAAGTTAATCAGGACTTGGCGCAGTTTACCTTCATCGGTTTGGATGTATTGAGGAACGTTAGCAGTACGCTCGTAGATTAACTGTAGTCCTTTAGCTTCTGCCTTGAGGCGCAGCATGGTTTCTAAGCTGTCGAGCAGACGGTAGAGGTCAAAGCTACTGCGATTGAAAGTCGTCTGTCCTGCTTCAATCTTGGACATTTCGAGAATGTCATTGATTAAATCTAATAAATGCTCGCCACTGCGGCTGATAATCGCTAAATTTTGCTGCTGTTCTTCCCTTAAACCTCTATCGCGCTGCATGACTTGGGTAAAGCCGAGAACGGCATTGAGAGGAGTGCGTAATTCGTGGCTCATGCTGGACAGAAATTCACTTTTGGCGCGGCTGGCTTCGTCTGCTGCATCTTTGGCCTGCTGTAAGGCGATTTGGGCTTCGTGACGTGCTTGAGCGATCGCAATTAATTCCCCGACTCGTTTGAGCAGAATGACATCTTCGCTCATCCACTGCTTGGCAGGACTCGCATCAAGTCCTAAGTAACCTACTGTCTGTCCGCCAGCGATCGCGGGGACAACAATCAGATGAGGGCTAGCACTACTTTGAAAGCTCTCTCGTTCGGCAGTGGCATCGGCGGGGAGGTCATCAAGAGAATTGACGCAGATAGACTGACCTAGCTCCAACTGCCTAAAAATCCAAGGAAACGTGGTGACGGGAATCGCTTGAGACTGGCTATATAGCGGCGTAATGCCCTCTTTGCACCATTCGTGGCTCATCTTCCAATGATGTCCACTGGACTCAATAGTATAGCTGCGATCGCTGAGTGTAAACTCACCGATGGCTTGTAAGGCAAAGGCAACGGCGCGGTTGAAGTCGCGGTCGAGGAATTGTCGCGAGAGGGTACTGAGCAAGTTATCGATCTGGGCGCGGTATTGGAGAGCGGTTTCGGTCCTTCGGCGATCGCGAGCTTCGATGGCTAGCGCGGCCATGGGTGCGAGGTAACTAGCAAAGTTCTGTTCCTCTAACGTCCAGTGGCGAGGCGATCCCACTTGTTCGTGGCAGATAACACCGACTGTCTTGCCACCTGAGCGAATCGGTACGTCGAGCATGGCATGAATATCTTCTAGGATCAGATAATGGTCGGTAAATTCCCGCGTGCGGGGGTCAATTTGGGCATTAGAAGCGGCTATAATTTCTTCGCGATCGAGGGCTTGAAAATAAGCAGGATAATCTTCTTGTCGCAGTTCCAGTCCGGTAGCGTGTTGCTGCGTCCTACGTTGATAGAGGTCTTGCAAGATAATAGCCGTGCGCGACGGGTTGTAAAACCAGACACTCACGCGTTCGATCGCTAGGGTATCGGCACTGACTTGAGTAAGCCTAGCCAAAGCCTCTGACAAATTGCCACTGTAAAAATCAGGACTGGCCCCAAGGTCAATCAGGGCCGTTTGTTGCTGGCGCAGGTGGCGTTCTCGTTCGGTCAGTTCGCAAAGCGCGGTTTGCCGTTCGCTGATGTCCAAGATAACACCATCGAGCCAGAGCAGTTCCCCGGCTGCCGAAAAATTGCCCTGTCCTTTTTCCTGTACCCAGCGCAAACTGCCATCGGCGTGTACGATACGGTATTCAACCAGATAAGGTTGCTGTCGGGCAACAGACTCGCTGACGCTATCTGCAACGATCGCGCGATCGCCCGCATGGATGACACTGGCGAAGGTTCGCACCGCATTACCTATAAATTCCTCTGCTGGGTAACCACAAATGTCAGCGATCGCCTCGCTGATATATTCCATCGTCCAATCTGCGTCACAAGCACAGCGATAGACGGCTCCTGGAATGTTGGCAACCAAGGTGCGAAAGCGTTGCTCACTGGCTTGCAGAGCTTGCTCTCTTTGCTGGCGTTCGGTAATGTCGCGGGTCATGCCAATGATTCCCCTCGCGTTTAAGCTTAATACAGATTAGAAACTGTAGGGGCGAATTGCGTTCGCCCTTTCTGACGAATTGCGTTCGCCCTAACCCAAGGAAATTGGTATTCAAGAGCGATCGCTTACCTAAATTGTAGACTGCGCTCTATACAATAGGAATGAACTGCCCAATGGAAAATTAGCTACTTAATAACAGCTTATGACAAGCACCCCTTTTTCTGATAATAATTTAACGTTACAGCAACACCCTTGGTGGGTGCAGCGCTGGTTAGAACTTCTTGATTCCTATCGCTTCAAAAAACGCTTAGAACGAGCGAGAATCTACGCTAGAGAAGGTAATGTCCTCAGTATTGAATTTGAAGGCCCTCAAGTATCGGCTAAGGTTCAAGGCAGCGAAAGCGAACCCTATCAAGTGTCACTTCGCCTTAATGTTTTTAGCGATGAAGATTGGCAGTTTATTATCAAAACAATGTCCCAAAAAGCAATTTTCTCTGCTCAATTATTAGCGGGAGAAATGCCAGATTCTATTGAAGAAGTATTTACAGGCAATGGCTTGAATTTATTTCCTTTTAACTTATCAGAGGTGCGTGCTAGTTGCAGTTGCCCTGATAAAGCTAATCCCTGCAAGCACATTGGTGCAATTTATTATCAATTAGCCGATCGCTTTAGTGAAGATCCCTTCGTCATTTTTCAGTTACGAGGGCGTTCTAAAAACCAAATTTTAGAAGCTATACGACAGTTACGCCGCGAGAAAACTACACAAAAATTAGCAGAAATATCTAAAGTTGAACAATCAGTAGAAACCGCCAAACAAGCAGAATCTAAAGTAGATGCTGATGTCATCAATTTAGCAGCATTCTGGCAGTATAGCGAACCATTAGATCCCTCATTAGTCGTCATTACACCACCGACTGATAACAAAACTGTTTTGGATGTGCTGGGTCGAATTCCCTTAGCTTATGAAGAAGCACAAATCGTCCGACAATACCTACAACAAATCTATCAAACTATTCAAATGTCGTTTTTGCAGGAAATATAAGCCATGTTCGCCCTCGTTTCCCCAGAAAAAACTCAATTGCCTCCTGGTTCTGTCATGCGCTTACCTGCCACCTGGCAAGAGTATCAGCATTTGTGTGATCAGAGGGGAGATGGCTCGATCCCGCGCCTAAAATATCGTAATGGAGAAGTCGTGCTTATGTCGCCTTTGCCCGTACACGGACGAGATGCCCATTTACTTGCTAATATTGTCACCACCCTTTTAGATCATGATGGACGAGAATACGATGCGTTTACACCTGTAACTATGACCTTACCAGAAGAAAGCGGCATTGAGCCAGATTATTGCTTTTACATTGACAACTGGCAAGCAGTATCCGGTAAAAAACGCATTGACTGGCGACAAGATCCGCCACCCGATTTAGTCATTGAAATTGATGTTACCAGTTATTCTGATGTGCAAGATTATCTTCCCTTCCGAGTTCCTGAAGTTTGGTTATTCAAAAAACAGAAGCCATTGATTTATCAATTACGAGGCGCAGATTACCAACTTCAAACCCAAAGCCGCTATTTTCCAGACTTTGATTTACAAAATGCGATCACTCGCTGCGTGCAAATTGCTTACGAACGCAACACCAGTGCTGCCATCCGCACTCTCAAACAAAACTTAGACAACCTTTGATAGGGTATTTATTCAAGATAATAATGAACCGTTTTGCTGTGATTAATGCAGATGATTTTGGCTTCTCAAAAGGAGTCAATCAAGCCATTATCAAAGCTCATGAAAGCGGAATTCTCACCAGTACGAGCTTAATGGTGACAGGCAACTATTTTGAGGAAGCTGTCGCGCTGGCGAAAACGCATCCTGATTTAGGAGTAGGATTACATTTAGTTCTTGTCTGTGGAAAATCGGTTTTGCCGCCTGCAAAAATTCCTCATCTCGTTGACGAATCCGGTAATTTTCTTAACAATTCAGTTGCAGCAGGATTGCGTTATCAGTTTAATGCAGCAGCAAAGCAGGAGTTAACGCTAGAAATTTGCGCTCAATTAGAAAAATTTCATCAAACGGGACTTAATTTATCTCATGTAGACGGACACTTACATTTACACGTCCATCCGGTCATTTTACAGATATTAGTCGAGCTTGCCGAAGAATTTCAAATTCCCTTTATTCGCCTGCCTTACGAAGAATTGAGCTATACGCTCAAATGCGATCGCACGAACCTATTGACTAAGTTAATCTGGTCACAGGTATTTGGACAATTGCGCCGTTATGGAGAAAAATTGTTAGACAGGCAGGCAATTCAATACACACAACGGGTTTACGGATTATTGCAAACAGGTAACTTGACAGAAAGTTATCTCTTACAACTCATTCCCCAAATTCAAGCTAATTTTATTGAGATTTACGCTCATCCTGCTCTTTCCCTCCTGGGAGAACCTCAAAATGGCCCTGCCGGTGCGGGAGAAAGAGAGTTAACTGCCCTGCTGAGTGAAGCAGTACGGGAAGTATTGCAAGAAAATGGCTTTATATTGTCAAATTACGCCACAATTCAGAAAATATTATCCAGTTCATCGTGCAATAACTCCTCCTTTAATTGAGATAACGCTTTCTTAACCATTAAAGGGTATATTCTGTCTTAAGATTTGTATGACTTACACGATCTAAAGAACACAATATGTCTAATTCACTCAACCAAAGCAGAAAACCCTATCGTTTAATCTCTGCTTTATCAACAGTCGCCTTGGCGCTCAGTTTAGGAGCTTGCGGCAACACCTCTACAGATACTGCCACGCAAAGCGAGACAGGTAGCGAAACTGCTTCAGCCCCCCTAGAAGTTCCTTTAAAAGGTAATGTGGCTCTGACAGGTGCGGGAGCGTCCTTCCCCGCTCCCCTCTACCAGAACTGGTTCGTCCAACTCAATCAAAAAATACCCGAACTCCAGGTAAACTATCAGTCTGTTGGCAGTGGGGCTGGCGTTGAGCAATTTACCAAAGGAACGGTAGACTTTGGAGCGAGCGACGTAGCGATGAAAGATGAAGAAATCGCCAAAGTCAGCAAAGGCGTTCTGATGCTGCCCATGACCGCCGGCAGTATCGTCTTGGCTTACAACCTGCCTGGTGTTGAAGGCTTAAAGCTAACTAGAGATGCTTATGTCGGCATTTTTAGTGGCGCAATTACCCAGTGGAATGACCCCAAAATTGCCGAGGCTAACCCAGACTTACAATTACCTGACAAACCTATCACCGTTGTCCACCGTTCGGACGGAAGCGGTACGACGGGCGTTTTTACGATGGTACTGAGTGCCATTAGCCCGGAGTGGGAAAAGTCCATCGGCCAGGGTAAGAGCGTCGAGTGGCCTCGTAAAGGCAAATTCATCGGCTCGAAGGGCAATGAAGGCATCACGGCTTCTATTCAGCAAAATGAAGGAGCGATTGGCTACGTGGAATACGGCTATGCCAAAAACGAGGGGATGACGATGGCCGCCCTAGAAAACAAATCGGGCAATTTTGTCGAACCCAACGACGAATCGGCAGCAGCAACCTTAGCGGCCGTTCCCTTGCCCGAAAACCTGCGGGAGTTCATTACTGACCCAGAAGGGGCAGACGCTTACCCCATCGTTACCTATAGTTGGATACTCGCTTACAAAACCTATGACGACCCGCAAAAAGCGATTGGCATGGAAGCGATGATTCAATACGGATTGACCCAAGGTCAAGAGCAAAGTGCGGCTCTCGGCTACGTTCCCTTACCCCAATCGGTGCGGGAAAAAGTGGCGGCGGCGGCAGATACGATCAGTCCTGACTTCCAAATTAAGTTAAATTAGTCAACAGACTGTATCGTATGTAACCATTTTTCAGGAGAAATCAGGTGATGATTTCTCCGCTTGTCCCTAAGCTTAACTGTTGTTTTTCCCTCAAAAGTATTGTGGCTTCATCTGCTTCTTCTCGACAAACCGGAGTCGGCGTTCGCTCGGCTAGTGAAAAAACCTTTGATAATTGGTTTTTATTCCTGACGCTAGCTTTTGCAGTCGGTATTGGACTGATTCTACTAGCGATCGTCCTCGTCATTACCATCCAAGCTTGGCCAGCTATCCAAACCTTCGGCTTGGGCTTTTTAACCTCCAGTACCTGGAACCCGGTAGCTGGGAGGGAAAGCTTCGGTGCTTTGCCCGTTATCTACGGGACACTGGTGAGTGCCTTAATCTCCCTGCTGATTGCGGTTCCTTTGGGCTTGGGTACGGCGATTTTTTTGAGTGAAAATTTTATCCCGCTCAAATTTCGCACACCTTTGGTTTTTTTGGTGGAATTGTTGGCAGCGATTCCCAGTGTGGTCTATGGATTGTGGGGGATTTTCGTGTTAATCCCCTTGATTAAGCCGCTAGGAAACTGGCTGCACGACAATCTAGGCTTTATTCCTTTATTTGGGACTCCTCCGGCAGGCCCGGGGATGCTGCCGGCAGGCATCATTCTCTCAATCATGATTTTGCCGATTATTACGGCGATTTCTCGTGATTCACTGGCTTCTTTGCCGCCGGAGTTGCGCCAAGCCTCGTTAGGTTTGGGAGCAACGCGCTGGGAGACGATCTTTCGGGTGTTGACTCCGGCAGCGTTTTCCGGCATTGTCGGGGGTATTATGCTGGCGCTGGGTCGGGCAATGGGCGAAACCATGGCTGTGACCATGCTTATCGGTAACTCCAACAACCTAAATGTATCGTTACTGGCTCCTGCCAATACCATTGCCTCTTTGCTAGCAAACCAATTTGCTGAAGCATCGGGGATACAGGTGGCAGCGTTGATGTATGCCGGGTTGGTGTTGGTAGTTCTCACCCTCATTGTCAATATCGCCGCCGAATATATCGTCAATCAAGTCAAAGCCAAATATCAGTAAATTTGTTCCCCGTTTAACGTCACAATTATGTCTAGTTTTGCCGACAGTCCAGTTGATGAAAACCTCAGACTGAGCCTCAAAAAAAAGCCATCGAGTCCCCGTTCTCTTGCTGACAAATTCTGGACGGGAATTGCCAGCTTGTGCATGATTATCACGCTGATTCCTTTGTTTGCCGTCTTAATTTTTGTGGGGATTAAAGGACTCAGTCGCATCAATCTCGATTTATTTACCAAACTACCACCCCCACCAGGACTGTCAGAGGGCGGAATTGCTAACGCCATTATCGGCACGCTGATTACTGTGGGCATTGCCACTGCTATCGCTGTTCCCTTTGGCGTGTTAGCTGCCGTCTACTTGTCGGAATTTAGTCAGGGCAATCAAGTCGCTCGCTGGGTGCGCTTTGCCACGAACGTCCTCAGTGGCGTTCCCTCGATTATTGCTGGGGTATTTGCTTTTGGTTTGTTGGTGGCAACGGGTTGGATTGGCTTTTCTGCCATTGCTGGGGGGGTTGCCTTAGCCGTTTTGATGCTACCGACCATTATCCGCACCACTGACGAGGCTTTGCAAATCGTGCCGCAAGACGTGCGCTGGGCGGCGTTGGGCATTGGGGCGTACAATTACCAATCGGTGTTGAAAGTGGTGCTGCCGGCGGCAATTCCCGCGATTTTGACGGGAGTAACCTTGGCAATTGCACGGGCAGCAGGAGAGACAGCACCGTTAATCTTTACGGCACTGTTTTCTAACTTCTGGCCCAGAGGCTTGCGTGAACCGATCGCTACCCTATCAGTGCTAGTGTACAACAACGCGATCGTTCCGTTTAAACCGCAACAGGAATTAGCGTGGGCCGGGTCGCTGATTTTAGTGTTTTTAGTATTAGTCACCAGTGTGACAGCGCGTTGGGTGACTCGTCAGAAGACTTATTAAAAGGCAAGAGGCAAGAGGCAAAAGGAAAGAGATAGGAGTTATTGAATTATGAATAATGGTATAACAGCATCGCCCGATACCGTTTTCGACTTGGAAAACGTCGATATCTACTACGGCGACTATCGAGCGGTACGCGACGTAACCTTTAGTATCCCCAAAAACAAAATTACCGCCTTTATCGGCCCGTCTGGCTGTGGTAAAAGTACTATCTTGCGCTGTTTCAATCGACTCAACGACTTGATTGAGATCTTTCGCCTAAAAGGTGTTATTACTTATCACGATCAGAATCTCTACGCGCCAGACATCGACCCCATTGAGGTCAGAAAGCACATCGGCATGGTCTTTCAAAAACCTAACCCTTTCCCTAAATCCATTTACGACAACGTTGCCTACGGAGCGAGAGTCAACCATTACGAAGGGAATTTAGACGAACTGGTGGAAACTTCCTTGCGGCGGGCTGTCCTCTGGGATGAAGTTAAAGATAAATTAAAAGAAAGTGGCTTCTCGTTGTCTGGCGGACAGCAGCAACGCCTCTGCATTGCTCGCACCATTGCTGCTCAGCCAGAAGTGGTCTTGATGGACGAACCCTGTTCCGCTCTCGACCCCATTTCTACCTTCAAAATTGAAGAATTGATGAACGAACTTAAAGAACGCTACACCATCATTATTGTCACCCACAATATGCAGCAAGCAACTCGCGTGGCAGATATGACAGCTTTCTTTAATGCGGAAGCCACTGCGAAAGGCTCGAAAGTCGGTTACTTAGTTGAATATGACAAAACAGAAGCGATTTTTAGCAATCCACAAGAACAAGCGACCAAAGATTACGTAAGCGGTCGTTTCGGTTAGTGACTAGACAATTATTAATTGTTCATTGTTCATTGTTCATTGAAATTATGCTAACCAACACAGCTACCCAATCCGTCTTACAAGTCAAAAACCTTAACGTCTACTACGGTTCCAATTTAGCCGTGAGAGATGTCACCTTAGAAATACCTCAAAATACGGTCGTTGCCTTCATCGGCCCGTCGGGATGCGGCAAAAGTACCGTCCTGCGCTGCTTCAATCGCATGAACGACCTCATTCCCAGTGCCAGAGTTGAGGGAGATGTCACCTTTAAGGAGCGCAATATTTATGCTAAAAATATCAATCCGGTCGATTTGCGCTGTCGCATTGGCATGGTTTTTCAAAAAGCCAACCCTTTTCCCAAATCGATTTACGAAAATATCGCTTTTGGGGCGAGATTGAACGGTTTTAAGGGCGATATGGATGAATTAGTCGAAACGTCGCTCAAAAAAGCGGTTATCTGGGATGAGGTTAAGGATAAACTCAATCAAAGCGGACTGGCTATATCGGGAGGACAACAGCAGCGACTCTGCATTGCTCGCACCATTGCCATCAAACCGGAAGTGATTTTGATGGACGAACCCTGTTCTGCTCTTGACCCCATTTCTACCCTTAAAGTCGAAGAACTCATTCACGAACTCAAGCAAGACTATACCATTGTCATCGTCACCCACAATATGCAACAAGCTTCGCGGGTGTCTGACTTGACGGCGTTTTACAATGCCGAACCCACTCCCAAGGGCGGTAAAGTAGGCTATTTGGTAGAATACGATCGCACAGAAGTCATTTTCCAAAATCCTGCCCAAACAGCGACGCGAGACTATGTGAGCGGTCGTTTCGGTTAATTGAATGCTAAAAAAAGGTGAGCAAAAGCTCACCCATTTCTTAACGATATTCTGAACTTTGTATATCCCGAAGTCGAGCTTCAGGACGTATAAAACGATCCATTTGAGCTTCAAAAAATTGACGATTTTTCATTAAATGTTTTGGATTGGGATCGTCTAAAGGATAGTGTAAAGCACATCTTAACGCTTGAATGACAGCAGAGGTGACATTATACATTGAGCGCTGGAAAGTTATGCCCAATTGAATTAAGATATCTTCTTCGCCACGACAGTGATTCTGATAGTATTCCTTCAGATAATCGGGTAAGAAATGATACATATCATCCATCAGTAATGTGGGTGGAATACCTGCCGTACCAACGGGAAAAACATCAGCGTATAAAATACCGTAGTGAAAGTCTTTTTGCATCAAGGGAACTTGTTTAGCTTGAGCATTATAAGACTTGGTTCCTCGAAACGGTGCAGTTCGATAAAAGACAGCTTCTACATAGGGTAACGCAGCCTCATAAAGCCAAGTAAAGCCTTTTGCTTTAGGAATAATTTCAAAACATTCATCCCCAATATACACATGATGATAAATAGGACGACCTGCAACAGCAAAAATCCCATTAACCAGGAAATTCATCGCATCAGGAACGCCTTTAAAACCGCCTTCATCATAAATATCTGACATTTCAAAAAAAACGGGTGCCATGACTTCCCAGAATAGACCCAGGTTAGAGTAATAAGACAATTGCCGAACCTGTTCTAAAAACATATCGGGAAAGAGTTTATACAGTCCCAACATAACAGGATTTTTTTTAAAATAAGCATTAATTGCTTGGTCAGCATTCGCTTTATATTCCTCACTATCGAGATAAGCATCAAATTTACCCCAACCCAGATCTCGACCATGCCAGAACATTGCTTGCATACAAGCTTCTGCAAATTCCATATTAATGCGATCATGCCACAGATGATGCAACAGTTTTGGCATTTTTCGGGTTGTCCCTTTCTCCATGAATTCTAATAATTCAGGGTGTGCTGTCGCTTTCCCACGCCAAACTCGGAGATCCGCATTATCACCCGCATAATGATTGTGTAAGTCCAGATATTTTTGAGGGAGAAAGTATTTAAAAAAGGGCAGAGGATTTAAAAAGACACGTTCAGCAATGTAGAGTAAATCTCGCCAATAAAAGTCCATCGGTACGGCATAAGCTTTATAAATACCGATGATTTGCATCAGGTTTTCTGGCGTATCGGGTAACATTGAACCACCTGCTTCTAAACGGTGAATTACGTCAGCAAATTCATGATTGGAAGGAGGGATAATTGCTTTGGGTTGAGTGGATGTTTGTACCATGATTTTCGTACCTTCTATGAAAGTAGTAGTGTAGGCATCGCCTACCAAAATTATTGATTATTGCTAGCAACTTGCTGAACAACAGGCATTTTAGAAACCATTAAATTAGTTGTCGGTTCAATCCAACGAACTAAATAATTGGGTTGAATTCCTAAAAAAAGAATGATCGCAGTTAAGACTAAAGCGGGAATGTTTTCTGATGCTAAAACCTTGGGATAATAGGCGAGTTTGTTATCTAATTTCCCGAAGCAGGTACGATTCAGGAGAATGACAAAGTAAACCGCCGTTAAACCAGAGGCAATGATACATAGCAATGTCGCAATCGGGAAGATAGAAAAACTACCCTGAAAAACCAGATATTCAGCCGCAAACCCCACTAAACCCGGAATTCCGGCACTCGCCATGCCTGCGGTAATGAGTAAGGCACTAGTGAGAGGTAAACCGCGAATCGGGTTCATTAAACCATTGAGTACATCTAAGTCTCTGGTTCCTGCTTTGCGTTCAACGATACCGACGAGATGGAATAACAGAGCTAGAATTAAGCCATGACTAATCATTTGGGCTACAGCACCTAAAACGCTTAAATCGTTTCCTGCGGCGGCGGCAACAATAATATAGCCCATGTGTCCGATGGAACTGTAAGCAACCATTCGTTTGATGTCTTTTTGGGCGATCGCACTGAATGCCCCATATAATACGGTAATAGTACCAATAATCGCTAATCCAGGGGCAACCGTTGACCAAGCTTGGGGGAATAACTGTAAACCAAAGCGAATCAGTCCATAGGTTCCTAATTTAGCGAGAATTCCACCGAGTAAAATCGCCGTTGCGGGTGATGCTTCGGTATACGCATCGGGTAGCCAGGTATGTAGAGGAACTAGGGGAATCTTAATACCAAATCCAACCAGTAAAAGCGTTAAAAGAATGAGTTGAGTGTTGAGAGAGAAGCTTTGAGTGTTGAGAGAAGTATAGTCAAAGTTGGTTGAATTACTAAGTAAACCAATCCCCAGAAATGCCGCTAAAACAAATAACCCAGAAAGGGCAGTATAAAGCAGAAATTTAATCGAAGCATAGTCCCGTTTTTCACCGCCCCAAATGGCAATCATCAGATAGAAAGGAATCAGTTCTAGTTCATAGAAAATGATAAAGAGGAGTAAATTTTCTGCCATTAACGCCCCAGCAATTCCACCATTAATGAGCAGAATTAGGGCATAATACAAGCGAGAACGTTCTAAAGTTTCTCCAATGCTATAAATGGCGATACAGCAGAGTAAACTATTTAAAACTAACAAGGGCAGAGATAACCCATCAATGCCTAAGCAGTAGTTTAAGCCAATAGGTTTTGCCCAAGCGAGATATTCTCGAAATTGAAAGCCAGGTTTAGTTAAATCGAATTGCATCAGTAGATAAACTGACAAAGCCAAACTAGAAAAGACAAAGATCGCAGTAATTTGGCGTAATTTACTAGCGGATAGATTTCCAGGCAAAAAGCCGACAAGCAAAGCACCCATTATCGGGATAAACAGTAAAGCACTCAGCATAATTTATCTCAAAAAAAGTAAGAGAGGATTTTGGGGGTTCGTAGTTGCAATAAAGTGCAGAAAAAGTAGTTAATGTAGGTTGGGTTGAACGACAGGGAAACCCAACAAACCCCATCTGCTGTGTTGGGTCTCGTGACCTCGACCCAACCTACGAAACTACTACGAAAATTCCTATTTTTCAACTCAAAATTGTCACTTTTCCTGTACTTAAATCGTAGTAACCTCCGACGACTTTAAGTTGTTTTTTATCAAGTAAATCTCCGAGAATGGAAGACTGTTGTAAAACCTCCACTTGATATAAAACATTGGCTTTAATCGCATTTTCTAATTTATCGGTTCCTGGCAGTCTTTCGGCCCGTTCTACTCCGACTCTTAAATTATTAATTAAACTCCCAATTTGTCCAGGAAATCTGCCCCCTTCAATCGTTGCTTTGACGGCTCCACAACGAGCATGACCCATTACTAGAATGACTTTTGCTCCTAACACCATCGTGCCAAATTCAAGGCTGCCAATTTCTTCAGGCGTTGCGATATTTCCCGCAATCCGACAGACGAAAAGATCCCCCAATCCTTGATCGAAAATAATTTCCGATGGGACTCTTGAATCAGCACATCCTAAAATAGCAGCAAAAGGAGCTTGACTTTCAGACAGTTCTGTAAGCCGTTCTCTGGTTTGATTCGGACTAGTTCTTTGCTGATTAATAAAACGGTCATTACCTTCCATTAAACTTTTGAGTGCTTCATCGGGTGTAATATCTTTATTTTGAGCGATGAAGGACTGAGCGACAGCAGTTTGAGGTTGTTTAAGATAACTTCCTAAAATCGTGGCAGCTAATCCAGTTCCGATAAAACCACCCCCATATTTAATGGCAGAACGACGAGAGAAATTAAAGGATTTTTTGTCAGTATTCATGATGTCTCCTAAAAGTTTATTTGAGGTTTTTACCGCTACGCGGAGTTATGAATTTTGAATTTTGAATTAACTCAAAACTATGTCTCCGTGAAAACGGGGATCAAAAATCAAAACTTTGAAAAGAAGTGAGAAAGAACAGGCCAACCGATAACCGCAACGAGTAAGGCAATTCCTAAAATGATCGTCAGAACATAAGATTGAGTTTGCCCCGTGACGTTATATTTCAAGCTTTGTCCACTGAAAATCATGACTAAACCGACAAAGTTCACAACACCATCGATAATAAAGCGGTCAAACCAAGCAACAATTTGCGAGACTAAACCTACTACAAGAACAATGGTATTTTTATAGAGTGTGGCGGTATAAAGGTCGTAAGCAAAGAAATCTTGCAATGCTCTCGGTTGAAGTTGAATCGGTTTGGTAATGCGATCGCTAAGATAAATATAGGCAGCAGCAGCACATCCAAGCAGAGTGGAAGTTATCACCAAACAAGTTACAGTCGGGTTAACCGTTTCCCAATTGGGTAGTAAATGCCATTTCCAGAGCAGAATCGGCAGATGGAGGGCAAAACCGGCGGTAATCGTCGTCGGTAAAACAATCGCCCATAACCCTTCAGGAGAGCGTACTGTCATCGGTTTTGGCTTGCCACCAAAAATTAGACAGAATTCACGAGTCGTACTAAACGCCGTTAAAGCATTCACCAGAAGCACCACTAACACTAACCCAGGTGAGGTTTTAGCTAGATTGTTCACCATCTCGACCAATACCCAGAAACCCCCAAAAGGCGGTAAAGCAACGAGTGTAGCTGCCCCTATTAGGTAGGAAAGACCCGAAATGGGACGACGCGACCACAAACCCCCATACTGAGATAAGTCTTGACTGACATTGCTTAAAACGATGCCACCGATACTCATAATGAGGATAGCGATCGCAATAGCATAGGTCAATAAGAGGATTAACGCGGTTTGTCCAAGTCCACTGCCAACAGCAATCAAGGTAAGTCCCATGTAGGCACTAACTGAATAGGAAATGGAGCGTTTTACGTCAATTTGGGCGATGGCAATCAGTCCTGCCCCAATCGCTGTCACTGCACCTATAGCAATCATTACCGTCTTTGATAAAGGCGATAATTCAAACAGAGGTTGCATCTTAACGAGTACCCAGGCACCTGTTGAAACAACAATCGAATTTCGGATAATCGTGGCAGGCATGGGGCCTTCCATCGCCTCATCTAACCACAAATGCAAAGGGAATTGAGCGCATTTAGCGAGTGGCCCCGCTAGAAGGGCTAAACAGAGTAAATTAGCCACTGTTGGGTCTAGTTGGGCTGTAGCCGCCCATTGTGCCAACTCATCAAAATTCCAAGTTCCAGCTAGCGGTAATAAAGCAACCACCGCCATTAATAAGATTAAATCGCCAACCCGTTTGGTGAGAAAAGCATCTCTTGCCCCAGTAACCACCAAAGATTGGTTAAACCAGAAGCCAATCAGTAAATAGGTACCAAGCGTCAGGATTTCCAGGATGACATAACTAAAAAAGAGAGAATTACACAGCACCAAGGCACTCATTCCCGCTTCAAACAAGGCCATCAGCGAGAAAAATCTCGCCCAACCCCAATCCATCTCTAGATAACCAACTGCGTAAACTTGTGCAACCAGATTTAACCCGGTAATGACCAGTAACGCCCCGACATTAACCACAGACAGTTGAATATCGAAGGAAATATTTAAGCTAGCTGCCTGGAGCCAGTTAAAAGAGATATTTTGAACCGGTTGCCCCCAAACTGCCAGTAAAGCCAATAAGCTATGGACAGATGCAACTAGTGTCATCAGAAGATTGATATATCCTGATGGTCTGGGGCCCGTTCGGCGAATAAGACCCGGCGACCAAGGAATCGCTAGAATTGCCCCTACAAGAGCATAACAAGGTACTAACCAGATACTCTGACTAAATGTATCCAGCATAAAATGACCCCACATAAGGTGTGATGGATAAATGAGTCCAAATGATCGAGATAAAACTTTCCGCCTAATCCATTCCTTCCCAGTAGAACCGACTGGTAATCTACTCAGAAAGAGACAATTAAGCTTTTTTGGACGCTTGAGATTAATTTTTATCCTACTGCCTTAATAGATACAAGTCAATATACAAATAGATTAATATAGAAAAAACAATATATAGGTTTAACTTAACCGTCGTTCTTCTGGCTCTGGCGATCAAGTACAGTAGAATGTCCATAGCACATCCAGGCGATCGCTTTAAGAGCAAAAAAAACCCCGCTATTTAGCAGGGTTGTTGGCAAGAGGAAAGTAAAAACTGTGGCGCGAAAAATTGTTTAGCGAATCGCTTTTTGGGCATAAGAAACCAAACCCGCACTAATGTAGCGTCCGTAAGTATTCATTCTGTCTTGTTGGGCGGCTCTTTCGGGAGTGGTGAAGGTTTCAGCTAACCCAACACTCATGACCATAACAGTAGCAGCGAGAATGAGATAGTTGCGGATAATGGCGGTGCTGTTTTGGGTTGCTGATAACATTTGGGTTGCCTCCTTGCCTTTCATATCTCTAGAATATTGGCAACCCAGGGGTGATGTCAGTCCCAAAACCCTTGTAAATTAAGGGGTTTAGCGATTCTACTTTCGCCTTAGAAGTGGAAAAAAGTGGAAAGGGAATATCAGTAGGGGCGAATTGCGTTCGCCCTTATCAATTGCGTTCGCCCTTACTTTGTTGCCACCAAAACCCCCATCATGCCACCAACCAAGCGATAGTGAACCGCGCTAGTAAAACCTACTTGATAAGCCAGTTGAACTTGTTGCGAGCCATCGGGAAATCGCTCTAAACTGGGGACAATGTAGGCATATTCGTCTGTCAGCCCCCAATTTTTGGCAGTCGGAACGACAATATTTTGCAAGTACCATTGCTGAAAAGAGCGCGTGAAAGCACTAGAAGGACGATGGAAGTCGAGAATAGCTACTTTTGCCCCACTTTTGAGGACGCGGTGTAATTCTTGCAGGCAACGGGGAATATCGGTCACATTTCGCAGTCCGTAACCCATCGTCGCACAATCAAACGTCCCCTCAGCAAACGGTAAATCGAGGGCATCCCCTTCCACCCACTCAATCGGTGCTAGATTCAAGTAATGGGAAGTTCGCTGACAGGCGATCGCTAACTGCTCTGCTGAAAAGTCCACGCCAAATACCTTTCCCTCTCTACCCACCTCGCGGGCTAATAGTTGGGCAAGATCGCCACTGCCGCAGCACAAATCTAAAGCAGTCTCATTTTCTGTTGGTTGACACCATTTTAGAGCCATTTTCTTCCAAATTCGGTGCTGTCCCAAGCTCAAAGCATCATTCAAGCGATCGTAGGCAGGCGCGATGCGGTCAAAAATGGCTTGTATCTCTGTAGCGGAAAGGTTAGAGCGATCGCTCATAATAGTTAATAGTTAATAGCGAATAGTTAATAGTTAATAGTGAATAATGCAAGACTTGTTGAGAGGCATTAGTATTTTCCTCATTGGCATGATGGGGACGGGAAAAACCACCCTCGGCGAAGTTCTCGCTCGGCAGTTGGGTTATCGTTTCTATGATACAGATGTTTTGCTTGAACGGGTTAGCGGCAAGACGATTGGGGAGATTTTTGCTAGCGAGGGAGAGGAAGTATTTCGAGAACTAGAAACGCAAGTTTTAAAGGAACTCTCTGCCTACACCAAAAGCGTCATTGCCACTGGCGGGGGAATCGTCATGCGTCCCCAAAATTGGAGTTATCTCCATCATGGCTTGGTTGTCTGGTTAGATGCTCCTGTCGCCTTACTCGTCAAGCGCTTGGCTGAAGATGACACTCGCCCTCTCCTGGTACAAGGCGATTTAACAGGAAAATTAACCGCTCTGCTCGAAAAAAGACAGTCTTTCTACTCCCAAGCCGATCTTAGGCTGAGTATTGAAGGCGATCACACACCTGACGAGCTTGTTTCCCAATTAATCAGCCAAATACCCTCAGCGATCAAACCTAAACCTATCTCCCCTTCACACCATTAAAAGTAAGTCTAAACTATGATTTTTTTGATTGTTTGATGGGCTATGATAAAGAATTATCGAGATAATCCTGTGAGTTGGTTAATCAATATTTTACAATCTCAGGGAGATAATGATGAAATCAACTGAACTAAGACAACAGGGAAACAAAGCGTTAATTGATGCTTTAGGTATTGTAGGAACAATTAAATTTTTACAACAGCTTGAAGCGGGTTATGGTGATTATACAAAGGAACGTCATCAATGGTTAGATAATTTAACATTTGATGATTTTGAGAATTTTTTACAACAGAAAAATAAAGATGGAGTTTAAAATGATGGAAATTAGAAAACGGGGTTATGAAGCAATAGTTAGATTATTGATTGTTCATTGATTAAATATGGATGTTCCTCGCCTACACCCCGACATGATAGAAGACGTGAAGCAACGGGTTGACATTGTAGATGTCATCGCCGATTACGTCGTTCTCAAAAAGCGTGGCAAGGATTATGTGGGGTTGTGTCCCTTTCATGATGAGAAAACCCCCAGCTTTAGTGTTAGTCCTGGCAAGCAAATGTACTATTGCTTTGGCTGTGGCGAAGGGGGAAATGCCATTAAATTTCTCATGGAATTGGGAAAACGTTCCTTTAGCGATATTATCCTCGATTTAGCGAAAACCTATCAAGTTCCTATCAAAACCCTAGAGCCAGAACAGCGACAGGAATTACAGCGACAGCTATCGCTTAAAGAACAACTCTACGAAATTCTCGCGGTTGCTGCCAGTTTCTACCAACACGCTCTCTATCAATCTCAAGGGGAACCCGCGCTTGAATATCTGCGTTCAGTGCGTCATTTAAAAGACGAAACGAGCACTCAATTTCAACTAGGATACGCTCCTGCTGGCTGGGAAACACTAAGGCGCTACCTCGTCGAACAAAAACGCTATCCGATTGCCGCCGTCGAAGAAGCGGGATTGATCGTTCCTCGTAAGACAGGAAGCGGGTACTATGATCGCTTCCGCGATCGCCTAATGATTCCCATTCTCGATTCCCAAGGGCGTGTCATCGGTTTTGGCGGACGTTCTTTGGCGGGTGAGGAGCCAAAATATCTTAATTCGCCGGAAACAACGCTATTTGATAAGGGAAAAACGCTATTTGCTCTCGATAAAGCTAAAAAAAGCATCTCTGCCCTCGATAAAGCTATTGTAGTTGAAGGCTATTTCGACGCGATCGCCCTGCACAGTCTGGGCATTACTAATGCAGTCGCTTCCTTGGGAACGGCGTTTAGTGAGTCTCAACTGCGGCAACTCTTGCGCTACAGTGATTCTAAACAAGTCATCTTTAATTTCGATGCGGATGCTGCCGGCATTAAAGCCACCCAGCGAGCGATCGCAGAAATTGAATCCCTTGTCTATTCAGGGCAAGTACAGTTGCGAGTACTCAACCTGCCTGCTGGCAAAGATGCTGACGAATTTCTCCAGGCAAGTGCTGATGCCGGGCAAACTTATCAACAATTAATTGAGACTGCACCGCTTTGGATTGATTGGCAAATTCAACAAATCGTCAGCAATTGCGATCTCAAAAGTGCCGATCAATTTCAGCAAGTCGCGCAAAATATAACTAAACTTTTAGCCAAAGTTGTTAATAATGATCTGCGAACCTTTTATATTAGTCATTGTGCCGAAATACTCAGTCAAGGTAATGCTCAATTAATTTCTATTTATGCACAAAGGTTGAGCCGTGAAATTAATCAGCCCAACTTGGCAACAGAAAAATCGTCTAGAAAACCCCCAAAAAAAGCTTCTTTTACGCTACCGATTAATAGCGAAAATAGTATTTTGAAACGAGCAGAAGCAACTTTATTGAGAATTTACATTCACTACCCTGAGTATCGCCAAGACATAATTGAACTCCTTGAGACAAAGGATTTAGTGTTTAGCCTCAAAGAACATCGTTATTTGTGGCAAATAATTCTGAATGTACAGGCTCAAAATCCGCATCTTTTAGAGGAGTCACGCGCCGTCGCACGGCGCAATGTGACCTCCGAAGAAGATTCCGTCAATGAGTTACTTTCTAGTTTACAAGATCAAGTTTTAGACACGCCTGAACTCCAAAGTCAGATTAAATATTTTATTTATATTCCAGAGACGATGACAAGCACTATGGTCAATGGCTCTAACAAAGATGAAACAGAAAGAACTGAGCAAATTCAATGGGAAGATCCTCAACGCATTCCTTTAGTTATTGAGGTTAATATAGCCACATTAGAACAAATTTTATGGGAAAATTATCAACGCCATTGTATTGAAAAATGGCAAGCTCTTAATCCTATAACTGAAAAAGAAAAAATGCAATATTATTATCAAGAATTTAGGCAGGCACAGCAGAATATATTAGAACTAGAAAAGTTACGCACTGGTCAGTTTAAAAGCTTGATTTAAGTTTTCTCAGAGAGCCGTATATGGCGACTTTAGTGGCCGTTCGTTTCAATCCACTTAATGCTATGGTCAAATCGGGTCTTCCTTTTTGTTAAATGACTGACAGTTCACCAACACCATTACCTCGCCCGATTCCCCAACGTCGCTTTTGGATTGCGCTTATCCTTCAACTCGTGCTAATTGTTGCCATTCCATCTCAGGCGATTTATACGCATTTATCTGGGAAAACCGTCATTTTGCAAACGGTTCCCGTCGATCCTTACGACTGGTTGCGCGGTTACTCCCAAACCTTGCGCTACGATATTTCCCGTCTGGATTTATTGCAAAACCTACCTAAAAAAGACAATTCTGCTAAATTTGACTGGAAACCTGGGACAAACCTATACGTTATCTTAGAAACTCCTCCTGGTAATCTCTCAGTTCAGGAAACGCCCTCTCCCTGGATACCTGTCGTCGTCAGTCGCGATCGCCCGCTCAATTTACCCTCTAATCAAATCGCTCTACAAGGAACGGTTTCTGGGTTATCTTGGGTTGATTATGGTATAGAATCCTATTATTTTCCAGAAAACCAACGCCAAGCGATACAAGAGGCGATTAATTCTGCTGTTGGCAACGATTTACAGGCTTATGTGGTAGAAGTTAAGGTCGATCCGCGTGGCCACGCAATCCTGATCAGCCTTTGGGTTGGCGATCGCAACTATCGGTTTTGAGGGTTTTCAGAATGAAAAATAACGCCTTTTGCCTTTTGTCCGCACTAATCGGCGTAATGCTATCTGTAGTACCAGCAAACGTGCGATCGGAAACACCTGATGAATGGGTGGAATTGGGACGGCGGGTGCATGGAGGGTTCGGTTCCTATGTGGCGGCAGGTATACGCATCGGGTTGGATGCCATGGGACGCTTAAAGGCTTCCCCCAGAGAGTTAAGCGTGATTTATCAAGACGGGCCATTTTCGCCTTGTCCCTGTGTTGCTGATGGTATTATGATTGCTACAGTTGCTACGCCCGGACAAAATTCGCTGACGGTTTTGCCACCGACGGTTAACTTAAATACCTTTGGGGTTGCTATTATTACTCATAAAAAAACAGGAAAATCTCTGCGCTATACGCTACCGCGATCGGCTCGTTCTTTGCTAGATAATTGGAATAAATTGGGAGAACGAGAACGCTATGATGCTGTAATGGAAACTCCCGCCGATTCACTGTTTGTCGTTGAAGATTATTCTGCAAAATAGGTAATATGATTTTAATATGACAGAAAATTTCAAGACCCAGAACGCGAACAATCTGGTTGCGATCGCTGACCAATTTGCCGCTTGGGGCGAGATTTCCAGCATTCATCCTTTGGGCAACGGCAATATTAATGACACCTTTCTCGTTAGCCTCAACAACCTAAATAGGGGCGAACAACCTTTCGCCCCTACTCGTTTTGTTTTGCAACGCATCAACACGCAAGTCTTTAAATCCCCTCAACTTGTCATGCAGAATATGCGTATATTGAGTGAACACGTTCGCGAACGACTGCAACGAATGTCTCTCAACCGTCGCTGGGAAATACCGCACGTCATTTTGACGCGAGAGGCACAAAATTACTGGCAATCAGCCGATGGCGGGTTTTGGCGAGCGATCGCTTTTATTCAAGGTTCGGAGTCTTTTGAGACGTTGCAAGATGTAAAACAGGCAACAGAAGTCGGCTATGCCTTGGGGATGTTTCACAATCTCATCAGCGATCTTCCTCCCGACAACTTGGTTGACACCCTCGAAGGATTTCATATTACGCCGCGCTACCTCCAGTACTACGATAAGGTTTTAGCCAATACCCGTCCAATAGATTCAGCCGAAATCAACTATTGCTTGAATTTTGTTAATGAACGTCGCGCTTGGGCAGATATCCTCGAAGTCGCGAAAAGCCAAGGCAAGTTACTGCTTCGCTTGATGCACGGCGATCCCAAAGTCAACAATGTCATGTTCGATGAGACGACGGGCAAAGCGGTCAGTATCGTAGACCTCGACACGGTTAAACCTGGTTTGGTACATTATGATATTGGCGATTGTTTGCGATCGGGCTGCAATCGCACTGGAGAGGAAACTCAGCAGTGGGAAAGCGTTCACTTCGAGATCGATCTGTGTCAAGGCATTCTCCAAGGTTATTTTGCTGCTGCCAAAGCCTTCCTGACTGAGAATGACTGTGCCTACTTGTACGACGCGATTCGCCTGATTGCTTTTGAGTTAGGATTGCGGTTTTTTAGCGATTATTTAGCGGGTAATGTCTATTTTAAGGTGAAGCATCTCCAACACAATCTCGATCGCGCCCTCGTCCAATTCAAGCTGACTGAGAGTATAGAGCGCCAAGAAACTACTATTCGCCAGCTAATCAGGGATTTTAGAGTAACAGTGATTAACTAATAATGGATGAACGAACAGATCTTTTCTCTCCAACCCTGTCCTTCAGTTAGTCCTCGTCCCCCGTTTCAAATCGCAGGTACTATCGCTCGCCAAGCTAATAGACTGGTAATGAGTTATACGCTCTCTGGTAATCTAGCAGAAGTCGTACTTCCTCCCCCAACTGCTTTGCCAAGTCGCCAGCACGAACTCTGGCAAGCAACGTGTTTCGAGTTTTTTCTCGGCATACAACATTCTTCTCAGTATTGGGAATTTAACCTTTCCCCTAGTGGCCATTGGAATGTCTATCGTTTTAGCGATTATCGGCAAGGAATGCAAGAAGAAATGGCTTTTGCCTCACTGCCGTTTGGAGTGCAAACTCAAGAAAATGCGCGATCGCTCTCGGTCGATCTCGATTTAACTGCCCTTATTGCCGTCAATCAGGCTTTAGAAGTGGCTATTGCTACCGTCATTCAACATCGCGATGGAAAAGTCACTTATTGGGCATTGACTCATCGAGGCGTGGAGGCTGACTTTCACCGACGAGATAGTTTTATCGTTCAATTGTCTTGACGAATTAAAGCGATCGCCGGAGGTAAGGGCGAACGCCATTCACCCCTACATTCTTCATTTTTACTACCGCGACTTTTTGGCGATGCTACTAACAAAAGCAACTAAAATTTAACTTAATTAAAGTAAATTTTTATTGATTAAAATAGCGACCAAAATTTTCATTAATTCTTCTAAATCAGCAGGAACACGATATAAATTAAGATCTTGAAAAATCTGTTTATTTTGGCGATTCAATAGACCAAATTGCCAAATATTACCAATAGAAACTGCACCATAAAGGTTTGAAATTTCAACTAAAGAGTCTGGCTCCAAAGCAATATCTAAAGCAATTAACTCTACTCCTAATTGTGTAAAACCACGTTGAAGATTTTCGTCTTTTGCCTCAATAATTAATAAATGATTGCGAGACTGTACATAATAATCTAAATTCCCTTTTAATTGGTCATTAACTATTAAAGGGTAACTCACTTTTACTTTCGCTTGGGTGTAGTGCATGACCTCCATTAAAAGCGGCGCAATCAAAAATTCTCGCCTAGCTATTTCACTATCAAGCGTGATTAACGGTAAACTTTCTTCAAGGCGCTGTCGCAAGTCATCTAGGCGATTGAGTGGGCGATCAGTCGTGGGAAGTTGCAATTTTTGAGGAGTAAAAGTATAACCGAAGTAAGACAAAATATCTTCGGTGTAGTAACTCAGTTTAAAATAGTCCGAGAAATTATAAGATGGCCCCAACTGAATAGATTTCATCATGTTTCGGCAGTGCGGTTTAATAGATTTCCAGGCGATTTTTGCACCATTGCACCCCCACCATCATAATAGACCTCACAGGATTCGATAGAATATTGTCAAAGTGGAGCGATCGACGCTCAACGCTTGAAACAAATAACGGCTCAAGACACGATTGGAGTAGCGGGAGACAAAAACGCGCATGGGTAAAGTAGTCGGCATTGACCTGGGGACAACTAACTCCGTGGTAGCCGTCATGGAAGGCGGAAAGCCAGTGGTAATCGCCAATGCAGAAGGGATGCGGACGACCCCTTCAGTGGTTGGTTTCAACAAAGATGGGGAATTAGTGGTCGGACAATTGGCCCGGCGGCAAGCTGTCCTCAATCCTCAAAATACCTTCTATGGCGTAAAGCGGTTTATGGGCCGCCGCTACAGCGAACTTACCTCCGAATCCAAGCGAGTTGCCTATACCATCCGCCGCGACGATGCGCTGAACATCAAAATTCGCTGCCCTCGCCTCAAAAAGGAATTTTCCCCCGAAGAAATCTCGGCTTTGATTCTCCGCAGACTCGCTGAAGAAGCCGAACGCTATTTAGGCGAAAAAGTCACCAGTGCCGTCATTACCGTTCCTGCCTACTTCAACGATTCGCAACGCCAGGCCACGCGGGATGCAGGCAAAATTGCTGGCTTGGAGGTGTTACGCATTCTCAACGAACCGACTGCCGCCGCCTTAGCTTACGGATTAGACCAGCAATTCAACCAAAAAATCCTCGTCTTCGATCTCGGTGGTGGGACATTTGATGTCTCGGTTTTAGAAGTGGGAGACGGTGTTTTTGAGGTCAAAGCCACCAGTGGCGATACCCAATTGGGGGGAAATGATTTCGACAACAGGATTGTAGACTGGCTGGCAGGCGAATTTTTAGAAAAAGAAGGGGTAGACCTGCGCCAAGACCGACAATCTTTACAACGCCTGACAGAAGCTGCCGAAAAAGCCAAAATCGAACTGTCAGGGGTCACTGTCACCGACATCAACCTGCCTTTTATTACGGCGACGGATGACGGCCCCAAACACATCGAAACTCGCCTGACCCGCGCTCAATTTGAAGAACTCTCTGGCGATTTGGTCAGCCGCCTGCGCCGTCCGATCAAACGGGCCATGTCGGATGCTGGATTGACCCCCGTGCAAATTGATGAGGTGGTTTTAGTGGGTGGGGCAACTCGTATGCCAATGGTGAAAGCGCTGGTTCGCAGCTTTATCGACAAAGAACCCAACGAAAATGTTAACCCGGATGAAGTCGTTGCAGTGGGGGCTGCCATTCAAGCGGGTATTTTAGGCGGACAGATCAAAGATATTCTGCTATTAGACGTATCTCCTCTTTCGCTAGGATTGGAAACAATCGGCGGCGTGATGAAAAAATTAATCCCCCGCAATACCACCATTCCGGTACGCCGTTCTGACATTTTTTCGACTGCCGAAAACAATCAGACAATGGTGGAAATTCATGTCCTACAGGGGGAACGAGAAATGGCAACCGACAACAAATCGATCGGACGCTTTAAACTGACGGGCATTCCGCCTGCTCCTAGAGGGGTTCCCCAAGTACAGGTATCGTTAGATATTGATGCCAACGGCATTTTACAAGTCACTGCCCGCGATAAAACCACCGGACGTGAACAAAGTGTTACAATCGCTGGGGCTTCCATCCTCTCCGATCTCGAAGTTAACCGCATGATTCGAGAAGCGGCTGAATTTGCCGAACAAGACCGAGAACGGCGCGAACGGGTCGAAAAGCGCAACCGCGCTAGAGCGTTGACCGATCAGGCCCAACGGCGGCTCAAAGAAGTGACCTTAGATTTTGGCAGTCAGTTTACCAGTTCCTACCGCCGCCAGATTGAATCTCTTGGTGCTGATATTCTCGATAGTTTGGAAAAAGACGACGAACGCCGCCTCGATCGCGCTCAAGCTGACTTGCAAGATGTCCTCTACGAACTCAACCGCGAAGTGCGCCTGCAATATGAAGACGAGGAAGGAGAAGGCTTCTTTGGGGCTATCCGCCGCACCTTTACAGGCGAACCAGAAGATGACTACCCATATGCGTCCCGCAGCAACAGTTATCGCGATGACAACTACCGCCGCGAAGAACCTCGTTCCCCCCGTTACAATGACAGTCGTAATGCCCGTTACGACGACTATGATGATGGCGACGACCCCAATCAGGGCAACCCCCCCCAACCTCGTTATCGGCAACCTCCCACCGAGCGCGATCGCTATCCCAACAGCGACACCGGACGCTACTCCAACAAGGAGCGATCGCGCCGTATTCCCACTGAAAATGCCTGGGATGAAAATGATGATGATTGGTTTTGAACAATAAACAATGATCAATACCGATAACTGAATATATGCAGCAAGTCCGCAACTATTACGCGATTCTTGGCGTTTCGAGAGAGGCAACCAATGAAGAAATCAAGCGCAGCTTTCGGCGATTAGCCCGACAGTACCATCCTGATGTCAATCCGAGCGATGAAGCCGCAGAGGAGAAATTTAAGGATATTAATGAAGCCTACGATACCCTCTCTGATGAAACCAAGCGGACTGACTACGATCGCCTACTTTTTGGCAAAAAAAACAGATTTAACCGCCCTCAAGACCGAACAGCCCGCAATGGAAGCGGCAATAGCCCGAATGCTCGTCAAGACAGCGATGTTTGGACTCCCGGCACCACCAAACGAGCAAAAGTGGTCACACCTGCTCGCCTACCCCGTCGGGATGTAGAAGCCAAGTTAACCCTTCCCCTCGAAAAGGCGTATCGTGGCGGCAGAGAGCGCATTCGTCTCGAAGATGGGCGATCGCTGGAAGTCGAAATGCCCCCCGGTATGATTGATAACCAAAAAATTCGCCTTAAAAGCCAGGGAATTGAAGGCGGCGACCTCTATTTGAAAATTACCCTTGCGCCTCATGTCTTGTTTGAGTTACACGGTTCTGATATTTACTGTCCGATTCCTCTGACTCCCAGTGAAGCGATCCTCGGTGGGGCGGTAGAAGTTCCCACGATTGACGGTTTGGTAAAGATGACGGTTCCCAGGGGGGTTAAGGCAGGACAGCGATTGCGCTTGGCTAACAAAGGCTATCCTGACGCTTCCGGCAGTCGGGGCGATCAGTTGGTCGAAATTCAGATTGCCCTTCCGCCTGAACCCAGTGAAGAAGAAACCCAACTCTATCAAAAAATCCGAGAAATTGAGCAATTTAACCCCCGTAGAGAGTTAATTTGAGTAAACAGCCCTATAAAATGGCAAAAGTAAGACAGTCACAATGATTCAAGCTATCCCCAGACCCGTCAGTTTTGATGAGTTTATCGCCTGGTATCCAGAGAACTCAGGATATCGCTACGAGTTACATGAGGGGGAAGTGGTTGAAATGCCTAAGCCTATCGGCAAGCATTCAGAGGTGGGTGGATTTCTCGGTGGGAGTCTGTTTGTTGAGATTGCGCGACTGCAACTGCCGTATTTTATTCCCACTGAATGTATCGTCAAGGTCAATGAATCAGGATATGAACCTGATGTTATTGTCTTGAACCGACAGACGATTGGTGCGGATACTCGCTGGGAGAAGGAATCTACCATTACTCGTGGCGAATCTGCCAAGCTGGTGATTGAAATTGTCAGCACCAACTGGAGTGATGACTATGCCTTAAAACTAGAGGACTATGAGGCGTTAGGGATTGAGGAATATTGGATCTGTGATTATCTGGGGTTGGGCGGCAAGCGCTATATTGGAACGCTAAAACAGCCGACTTTTTCTGTTTATCAGCTAGATGCAGTCGGTACTTACCAGTGCAGGCAGTTTCGAGGGCAAGAGAGGATTGAATCTGCTATTTTTCCAGAGTTGCAACTGAGTTTGGCTCAAATCTTGGCGGTTCTGCCAGCCTAAAGCGAATGATGATAATTTTGGGGAGTTCTGAGGGAAGACTAACGGTAGAGGACTTTGAGCGAGAGAGTGCGGTCAGCTTCGCTGTGCCTTCGGCAACGCATTTCTCGATCAAGGTGTACCTGTGGTTCCAATGTCGTTGGATGTGATTATCAAAAATTAGCTGAGAAGCTGTCTCCATAACAGAATCACACAATAAACTAAATCGCTTAAACTGATACAGGAAAAGTGTATGCAATCTACATCTCAGGAGATTTTAAAGGCAATTGCCAAAGATGGTAATCCAGCCGCGATCGCTACACTGCTTAATCAAATCTTCCAACCACATCAAATAACCGTTAAAGTATCTGTTAATGGAAATTCTTTAAAAATTGTCTTAATTTCAGAAGAAATTACCGATAAATCGACCCTTCTTTTCTTGTTAATGCAAGAGATTAACTATCTCTCGGAAATGCCTCTTGATAAAATCAAAGTCCATTGTCATAAAAAAGTAAAATCTTTTATCAAAGACAAATATTTAGAAAAGAAAAATTATAATATTTGGATTCATGAACAAGATATTCCCAAAAATAATCAACACATTCATGAACTAAAAATTCTTGAAACAGCCTCTAGTACACAAAAGTTGCCAAACAATGGCTCTGAATCCGAGAAAACTCTAAAAGAGTACAAAAAAATTTCACAAGTCGAATTTCAACAGGCTTTACAATCATGCAAAAATAGTGCAAAATCTGCCTATAATATGAATCTTAAATATGCTAAGGAGATCGAGGATATTCTACAATTATTTTATGATAATCTCCAAGGTAAAAACTCTAATTTATTTAATCTCAAGAAATTAAAGGAGTCAGAAATTGCCAGTCTTTTGAATAATATCATTTCTAACATAGAACAAATATTAAATAAAGATATTGAAGCATTACGTTTATCATTAGCTACTAAAAAAACACATTTAGAAGATTATACTATTGCTCTATTTGGTCGAACTAAAGCAGGAAAAAGTACAATTCGTGAAGCATTAACTCGTGGAAATGGTAGCACAATTGGAAAAGGCGCACAACGGACAACCAGAGAAGTATATGAATATCAATGGCAGGGATTAAGATTAATAGATACTCCTGGGATTGAAGCCTATCAAGGAGAAGATGATACAGCTAAAGCCAATGAAATCATCGATCAAGCAGATATGGTTATATTTTTGACCAGCGATGAGTCTGTTCAAGCAGGTGAATTTGAGGCAATGGCAAAACTCGAAAAAATAAATAAACATTTTGTTGTACTCCTCAATATAAAAGAAAATCTAGATAACCCCAAAAGATTACAACGATTTTTACAAAATCCGAGGAAAGTTTTTGATGAGCAAAGATTAATAGAACACCACCATCATTTGATTAATAATATTAACCAGCATTTGGGAATAGAACAGGTAGATATTATTGATATACAGGCAATGGCAGCCTTTTTAAGCACTCAACCTGAACATAAGGACATTTCTACTCAATTATGGGAATCAAGCCGCCTTGAGGAAGTTTATTCCTTAATTGCTGAAGATATTTATTATTGTGGTAATCACAGAAGAAAATCTACCTTTTTTGACGGAACAAGTTTATTTTTAGGTCAAATAGAAGCTAATTTATCAGTTTGCAAAGCTTCTCTTCAAGAGCAAATTTATTTTTTAGAAACTAAACAAAAAGATATTAAAAAGTTGTTTAATGAATTTATCAAAGATAGCCAAAGAAAAATTGAAAACAAAGTGAAGGAAATATTTTCTAAACTTCAGCAAGAAACCTCTTGTTTTGTCGATAACAATATTGGCACAGAAAAAGCAGAGGAAGAATGGAAAAAGATCGAGAAAAAATATTCAGATAAGTTACAAGATTCTATTAAAAGAGGATTTCAGGAAATTCATGCAGAACTCAAAGAAAGATTACAAGAATTTGAAAAAGAATATAATTATGATGCTGAAAATAGCAAGTTTGACTTAAATATTGACAACCTTAATAAAGGACAGACTGGAGATTTTTTGAAGACTCTTGGATTAGTATGCAGTGGAGTTGCTGCTGTTGCATTTGTTGCAGTTAACTGGTGGAATCCTGCCGGATGGGTGGTCACGGCAGGCTGGGTTAGTACAGGTTTAGGTATGATAGCGGGTATTGTTTCTGGAAGGGTAAAAGATAATGAAAAGAAAGAGTTTAATCAAAAACGAGAGGATTTAAAAAATGATTTAAAAACAAAAATTAATGATAAACAATCAAAAACAATTGATATTTGTAATAACCAAGTAGAAACACAGCTTACAAAAATAAGAGATGAGATCTTAAAGGCTATATCTTCACCTCACAAAAATTTATCCTCTATTTCAGAAGACATTGAGAAAACTATCAATTTACTTCAAGCCTTACATGAAAATTTGAAGCGTGATTGTAGTCTTTGGTGATCTGGTTATTCAGCTAAAATCATAAAAACGTCATCTAATTTAACATACTTAATAAAGGAGCTAACTATGTCAGAAATTTCAATTCCAACAACAATCTGCTTTGGTAGAAAGTTTAGTTCTATCAACCTTACAGATACTAGATAATTCTGTAGATCCTGAAATAAAGATTTTGCTTCAAGATTTTAATAATTTTTGGATAGACTATCAAAAACAATCTAAATTAACTATTGCTTTTATTGGTCAGTATAATGCAGGTAAGTCAACCCTTATTAAAGCTTTAACAGGCGATGCTACTGTTAGAATTAGTGCGGAAATTTGTACAGATAAAGTAACTGAATATACTTGGGAAGATGTTTTAATAGTAGATACTCCTGGAATTCATGCAGGAAGAACCGATCACGATCAATTGACACTAGATAAAATTTCTCAGTCCGACTTATTAGTTTTTGTTGTTCCCAATGAACTTTTCAATCCGCAAGGGGGGAATTTCTTTAAACGAGTAGCAAATGATCTGCAAAGAGTAGGACAAATGGTATTAGTTATTAATAAAATGAGTCGTGAGACTGGAAAACCTGAAACACTTCTTAGTAGCATATTAAAAGTAATTGAACCTTCTCATCCCAATGACTTTTATACTTGCTTTATTGATGGAAACTCTTATTTACAGGCACAAAATGAAAGCAACGAAGAGGAAAAGTTATTTTTGATGGAAGAATCAAATTTTAATGAATTCTTCAATTCTTTACAAAAGCTGATTGAGAAAAACAAGTTAACTGCTAAGTTAGTTACACCATTACATAAAACAGTTGATTTATTAGAACAATCATCTAATCTATTAGCGACAGATAATAAATTAGTTCGTGATTTTTTAGAATTGTTACGACGTAAATCAAATATTTTAAGAGCTTCTCAAATCAGATCGAGAAATATTTATTGCGATCAATTAAATGATTTAGAGCATCAAATTGTTATGTCAGGAGAACAAGTAGCTTCTATTGTTGACGGGTATCATAATGAAGACCAAATTAATGAAGCAATTAATAACTCTGAGCCTGAAATAGAACAATTAGTTAAAGTGGCCATTGAAAAAATATCATCTGAAATTGGAAAAGAAGTAAAAAATCTTGAGGCGAAGTTACAAGATCTAGAAGATTCTCTGCTAGGAAAGAATATAGTAAGAGAAATTGAAATTGAATTACAAGATCGCAAAAAGTTAAAAGATTATAATAATGTTAATTCTGGAAATTCTGCTTATTTTAAAGCTGCTCCTAAGATGCTTAAAGAAATAGGTAAATTTGCGCCTAAAGCTACTAGAAATTTCGTTTATAATGTCGGTACAAATTTGGGTGTAAAGTTTAAACCTTGGGGTGCATTTAAAGCAGCTAAAGCCATCAGAGGATTGGGGCCGGTTTTAGCTGGTGCAGGATTTATAGTAGATGCCATTTTAGCAGATAAAGAAAAAAAAGATGAGATTGAGTTTGAGCAAAAGTTAAGAGAATTAAGAGCAGAAGTCAGAAAAGATTATCGTAATATAGCAGAGGAAATAAAAAATGATTATGAGGTAGAAATTGAAAAATCAATTGAATTTTATGATGAAGAACTATGGGATCTCAATTTAAAACGTAATCAATTAATTGAAAACGATGAAAATAAAGAGCAAATACTTAAACAAATCAATGAGAAACTTAAAGTTATTAAACAAGAAATTTACAATTTAACTCACCTTTAACTTGATAGCTAGGAGACAAAAAATGGGTAGTTTATTTGATGCAGTTGTTCAATTTTTTGAGGAAGATGGCTGGAATTTTATGGAAATTGCTTCAGGGGAAGCTTTAAAAATGGGAGTTTCTGGAAACAATGGAGAATATGATTGCTACGCAATTATTGACGAAGAACGGCAAATTTTTCAATTTCTTTCGTCATTTCCTGTTAAAGTTCCAGAAAATAAACGTTTATTAATTGCTGAATTTTTAACTAGAGTAAATTACGGAATAAGTATGGGTAATTTTGAAATGGATTTTGAGGACGGCAACATTCGTTATAAAACTAGTATCGATGTTGAAGGCGATCGCTTAACCCCTGCGCTTGTTGATAATCTAGTAAGCATGAATGTACTTATGATCGATTATTATTTCCCAGGAATTATGAAAGTTATTTACGGAGGAGTATCTCCAGAAGAAGCAATTAAAGCTGTTGAAGAAGAAGAAGAAAATTGAAGTCATTTTACTCTCAAATCGTCTGAAGCTTAGAGACTTGTGTATGATTACCAAAATTCCACGACTACTTATTTAACTTTCAAATAAAATCTCGCCATCTTTAACCGCTACTAAGCGCAATTTTAACGGGCCAATCGTATAAGTATCATCAACCGCGATCGCTTTAATTTCATCTAACCCTTCTTCTGTCTGACTCAATTGATCAACAAAGTTAATCAGGTTTTTAATTTGTCCTTCAATTTTAACTTCCCCAACTACCCCAGCCCGACGGGCGCGAAATTGTGTTGCAGCTAAGAGAAGATCGACTCGTTTTTGCATATCTTCTTCCGAGAGGTCGGCAGAATCTAGTGAAACGGTAGCGATGGTTTCAGCCTCACTAAAAATCTTTTGATTGGGAACGACATCAGCAAACACGCGCACTTCTTTTTCGCCCTGAACGTAATTGCCAGCCGAAATGATTCTGACGACATAATCCTGGCCGTCTTGCAGTTGTTTGATCAGTTGTTCGACCTGAATTTTCGTAATTTTAACCACTCGTTCGTCGGAGTCGGCATTATTAGGATTAGTCGCTTCTAAAACGGTTCGATTGGCTTTTCTGAGCAATTCGTCAACCGCTTGAATGGTGGCTTTGGGATCGAGGATGCGAACCGCTCCCAAGGATAGAACCTGACCACGAAGAATGGCAATTTTTCGCTCTCGCAGGTCTTGATAATTTTGATAGTATTGCTCTAAAACTTCGACTTCTCGCTGCAAATAAGTCAATTGCGTTTCTAACTCTTTTAATTGAGTTTCTCGCATTTTTAAATTATTATCTTTTTGAGCGATCGCACTGTCAAGTTCTGAAATTTGTTTATCTCGTCCTTCAATTTCAGCTTGTAGTTGGTTTTGTTGTTTGACCAGAGATTGCAGTCGAGTTTCTAGGCTTTGTACGCGGGCTTGTCGTTGTTGAAGAATGCTATCTTGTGCGGCGATTTTTGCCTGTTGTTTTTGCAAGTCTTCATCTCTAATCCGAATTTCTGAGCGTAATTGGTTAATTTTTGCGTCGAGTTGCGCTTTGCTCTGCCGCAGTTGCTCTCGTTCTTGCAGTAGCTTTTGCACATCGGCACGCAGTTGTTGAGCTTGGCCAGAGGTAGCTTGCAACTGTTGCCGAGCGCGGTTGAATTTTTGGTTAATGGTGCTCAGTTGCTTTTGAACGCTGATTTGTTCTTGTTTAGCCGCTTGCAGTTGTTGCTCTGCGCTCTGTTTCTCTCCCCTCACGCTTTCTAAATCGGCTTTGGCAATCCTCAATTGTTTGAGAATATCCTGAAGTTCAAACAATCCTTGGCGCAAAGGCTTGCTCAAGGCTAAATTGATGCCCAAAGTAGAAGCGGCAATCAGGGTTCCCGTGAGAATAGTGATAACTTGAGCGGTTTGGCGAGGGCGTAAATTAAATAACCGCAGCCGCGCTTTGCCGACTTTACTGCCCAGATAGTCCCCCAATACTGCTAGCAAGCCGCCTGAAATTAAAACAGAGGCAATCAAAACCAGGGCACTTGTCTCTATCATCTGGGATTAAGTAAATTGCTGGCTGAGAGCGACGGGGTTATGTACCGTAATCTTCTTTTTGTGAATGGAAATCATGTCTTCTTGGCGCAAGTCTCCGAGCAAGCGCGTGACCGTCACGCGAGTTGAACCGATCGCCTCGGCGATCGCTTGATGGGACAGTTTCAAGTCAACGCGAATGCCTTCGGGAGTAGGAACCCCAAAATCGCGGCAGAGAATCAACAGAAAGCTGACCAAACGCGATCCCATATCTCGGTGGGCCAACGTTTCGATCATCATTTCCGTTTGCAAGATGCGCGAAGACAGCCCTTGCAACATCAGCATGGATAGGTCGGGATTGTTTTTGAGCGATTGTTCGACTTGTTCAATCGGCGACGAGAGCAATTCGACCGGGGTAAAGGCGACAGCGTGGTAGAAGCGATCAGAACGCTGTCCGGTAATTAAAGATAACACCCCAAAAACACTATTTTCGCGCAACAGAGCCACCGTAATTTCTTCGCCTGCTTCATAGACGCGAGACAGTTTGACCGCACCTTTGAGCAAAAAGTAGACTCTCTCAGCCGGATCGCCCGGAAAGAAAATAGTCTTTCCTCGTTCAAAGGCTTCGACAACAGGCGGATAAGCTCCGCCACCCATACGGCGGAAAACGGCAGCGAGCGGTTTATCTTGAGTCAGAGACACTTCCATTACACTTCAAATACGGTTGCAGGAAAAATAACCAGGCTGGACATTTAGATGGCTTGCAAATGACCTATCAAACACAACACTTTAACCGATCTTCAGACGTTTTTGCTATGTTTTGCTGCACAATGTTTCTATTGGGATAATCAGTCCCCAGTTCTGTACCATGATTATACCTACCCATCCCATATAGTGGGAAATTTTAGCGATTAAATTTTGCGGATTGAGATTATGTTAGATTTAACGGGAAAGAATGCACTCGTGACGGGTATTGCTAACAATCGCTCCATCGCTTGGGGCATTGCCCAACAACTCCATCAAGCCAAGGCGAACTTAGGCGTGACCTTCCTGCCAGACGAGCGCGGACGCTTTGAGAAAAAAGTCCAAGAACTAGTTGAACCGCTCAATCCTAGCATTTTTGTTCCCTGCGACGTGCAAAATGAAAGCCAAATTGAGGCTGCTTTTGCCACCATTGCCGAAAAATGGGATAAATTAGATATACTAATCCACTGTCTCGCTTTTGCCAATAAAGAGGGTCTTTCAGGCGATTTTAGCGCTATCTCAAAAGAAGCCTTTACCCAAGCCTTAGAAATAAGCACCTACTCTCTTTCTCGCTTGGCAAAAGCGGCCAAACCTCTGATGAGTGAAGGGGGAAGCATCGTCACCCTCACTTATCTTGGCGGGGTTAAAGTCATTCCTAACTACAATTTAATGGGAGTCGCTAAAGCCGGATTGGAAATGAGTGTGCGTTATTTGGCGGCGGAAATGGGCCCGCTCAACATCCGTGTTAATGCCATCTCTGCTGGGCCAATTCGTACCTTAGCTGCGTCGGCGGTAGGCGGTATCCTAGACATGATCCACCATGTCGAACAAATGGCCCCCTTGCGCCGCACCGTCACCCAAACCGAAGTCGGTAACACGGCAGCTTTTTTGTGCAGCGACTTAGCTAGTGGCATCACTGGTCAGGTTATTTACGTCGATGCTGGTTACGAAATTATGGGGATGTAATATCAAATCTGTTTGAATAACCCTGATAAAAATAAACAGGTGTAGGGGCATGGCAATGCCATGCCCCTACGGATACGTGGTTTATTTACTCTTAAAAACGTTTATTGACTAATAACGCCTCGGATATTTTCAGATAGGTTGTCAGCAGCCTGACCAGCGTTTTCTTGAAGGCTTCTCATCCCTCGTTGCCCAATGCTTTTAGCATCTTCTGCGGCTTTACCTGCCGTTTCATTGGCATTTTTAGACAGTTTATTCAATCCTTTTTGGATAGGACGGTCATTAAGAACTGTTTCAACTGCTTCTTTGGGATTGTTCATTTGCAAATTGCGGTCGGCGCGATCAACTAAGCTTTTGGCTCTTGCTTCTGCGTCAGAAGTATTCATTCTTTCATCAACATCAGAATACTTATTCATGCCTTTTCCATTCATCCCTCTTTCAGTGCGTTCGCTAGGAAAATTATCCCCAAATTTTTCGCTTTTATCCTTAGCTGGATGCGATCCGCGCTGAGCCGTTTTTTGAAGACTATCAGGATTTGACTGAGAAGTCCCTACAGTAGGCTGGCTGCAAGCCGTGCTAATTAATAAAATCATTCCTGCTAGACAGGCAATTAAAATTTGAGTTACTCGAAAACGTTTTACAACATTTTTAAGGGTGTTCATGGTAATACTCCGAGATTGGATTTTGGGGTTTAAAATAAGTAGACATGAGTTACCTACCCAATATTCTTAGGTATTAGATAACACTATTTCAGGCAATCTACTAATCTTTGTAGTCTAAAAGACTTGGGATGGAGAGTTGATTTAAACTCGTCCTTTTATCAAACTAACAGTAATCTTTTTTTTGTCGATCTGTCTTGAGGCAGAATATTTTTATCCCAAAAACGTTACTTTAGATATTGATGAATACCAATCAGTAAAATACCTGTAAAATCTATTTTATTTACAAAAAGTTACATTTAAAATCGTTAACAAACACCTTTGCCTCTCGGCTAACGGCTTTGCTCCAAACAGATATTGAGAATGCGGCGGTCGTTGGTGCTAAGCTGGGCAAGACGGTGATAGCCTTCTAAACCCACCTCTGAACCAGAAGGGACACTGGCTGCCACCGAAGAACTTGTCTGTAGGGGTATAGCGTAGGCGTAGGTAGTTTGGTCGTAGGGATCGACAATTGACAGGTTAAGCTTGCGGCTGTCTATTGTGCCAGAAAAACAGCTAAACTCCGATTGCGGCAGATAAAACGCCCCAACCATTCTGCCTTGTTGAACCTGAAAGACGAGATACTCTCGTCCCATTTGTTCCGGTTGAGAAGACTCTCCGTAAAGATAAATTCCATCTGACAGGGGAGAATTTGCAGCTTGAGCCAGAGAGATTTGAGAGGATTGATCGAGGTTGCTGGATGTGTTAGGATTCAGACGGCTTTGAGCCGCAACGCTAGAGGATGCGAGTAGCGCGATCGCCCCCAAACTGACGGCAAGACTCATCTTTAACATCGACACGGTAACGCTCTTCGCTGAAAACATCATGTTGCTCTCATAGCTTCATTGCCAGTCTCGCTCATTCCAGATTATCGAGGATTTAAAAAGACCAATTCACCCAACTGGGTGAGACAGACTTCCCCCAACCGGATAGGAATTGCTAATTGAATTGATTGAATTCCTCACACGCGATCGCAATTTCGCCTGCACTTAATCAGTTAAGGAGTAGACTGTTAACTGAGATCACTTGCATCCTAGACTGTCTCGCGTTGAGGCTCCTGTTACAGGATTGATGCCGTCAGCGCGATCGCACAAAAGAGAAACTTGATAGAGATCTAGCACCGCATTGGTAAAATCTGCCCCAGTGATGAGCGTGTCGTAGAAGCGGGTACGAGTTGCGATCGCCTCTACTAAAATGGCATTGGTTAGATCGGCAAAATCGAGCGTCACCTGATCCATTAGCGATCCGGTTAAATTTGCCTCTTTTAAGTTTGCTTTCAATAAAATGGCTTTTGTCAAGATCGAATAGGATAAATTTGACCCGGCAAAATTGGCGAATCGCATATCCGCCGCCGCAAAGGTTGCCCTTGCCCAATCTTGGTAAGAAAAATCTTGACCGTGCAAATCTCCGTAAGTATGATTGACGGTTTTATCTTGAGCGAGAGCCGGATGGACATCGATTAGTACCCACAAAACCGCTAGCACCAGGATACCTAACCCTCTTAAAAAGCGGCAAATTAAGCGTTTTCCAACTGTCATAGGGATGGACGAACCGAGTCGTCGGTTGTTTTCAGAAAATCATCGCCTACGATTAATTGTTTGGCATCGAACCCAAGGCGTAAGGTCAAATCGGACTCTAAGTCACCTGTAGACGATGCTTCTACTCTACCGAGTCCCAAGGTTGATTGCAATCCCTCGGCCGCCGTCAAATCTCCCTGCTGCACCACGATTTCCGTCTCTCGCAAAAGTTGGGGAGCCTCCCCAATCAGATAAACATTGTGATAATTTTGCGCTGCCAAATATTCGACGAGGCGGTTGGGCAGGTGGGGGTCATCACTGGCGTTTTGGATGGCAATTCGCACCCGACCAGGATAAGGGTTTGCGCTGGTTGGTTGAGGCGGCAAAACGTCAAAATAGTCCTGCATCACGCGATCGCGCCCTTGCTCGGCAATCACCCAATAGCTGAGAGCATCAAATTCTTCTGCTTGCGAAAACCGGCCTGGCAGCATGACCATTTGCACGTCTTTTCGTTGCAGCGATCGCCCGAAGTTGGCCAATGCCAGCATTTCTTCTACTGTCAGGTTGGTATCGAGGTGCTGCCCAATCAGGTGCATCGCTTGGGGAAGACGAGCAAGGAGGGTAGGACTGTAGAGTTTTTTCTGTAAAGCTTTGAGTAAAACTTGCTGTCGCTGTACCCGTCCGATATCTCCATAACTGTCCTGGCGATATCGGGCAAACTGTTCGGCCTGTTCGCCATCGAGCGTCTGCCAACCCGCTTCTAAATTAATCTTGAGATTTTGTGTTTTATCTTGATAGGTCATGGGATAGGGAACGTAAACTTCTACGCCGCCTACCCAGTCCACTAAATCTTTGAACGCATCGGTGGTCACGCGCAAGTAGCGATCAATGGGAACATCATTGAGCGTTTGACTCACGACTCGCGCTGCTAGTGTTGGCCCGCCTAGCACGTTGGCATCGTTAATTTTGTGATATCCCTTCTGAGGCAGCAAAACCCGACTGTCTCTAGGAATAGAAAGCAGGCGAACAGCGCGATCGCCGTCGGGATCGAAGCGCAACAGCAAAATAGTGTCACTGCGACCGCCAAACGCCTCTAAACTGCCGCGAGGGGCATCGAGGACGCGATCAACTCCCAACACTAAAATATTGACCGGACGAGACAGGTTATAAGGGATTCCTGGCAAGGAGGACGATTTTTTCCAAGAGATTTCTGCCTGTTGGATCACAGGGACGAGACTGGCCGAAAGGGGACTAAACAGCGTAACCGCCGCGCCAATCGCCGCAGAGATGGCGGCAGTACCACTCAACAGTATTCCCCACATAAGTCCGCGATAGAAGGGAGAAAATAGGCTAGATGGGCGGGCGTTAGGCAATGATTTGGAAGGGTAGCGGGGATATATCGGTGCTTTTTTGACAAAATTTGCCATGTTTGCCTCATACCAGTAGCCATAAACAGTGATCGCTCAACTGCGCTAGAGGATCTTAGAAGGAAAACACCGCAGAAAAGTTCCGAGCCGTCGAGACACGGCAAGAGAAATCTTACAGTTAAAATAACAGGGACGAACTTGCGTTCGCCCCTGTCCAAGGTGATGAAAGCGCGCGCCGCGCTATGCTTAGAAGGTGAAGGTTCCCCGTAGCGTTCCGATCCACTCGTTAGTGGAATCTTGAATCTGTTCAGGACGAGAAAGCCAGATAACACCCGGTGTCAGAGACAGGTTGTCAGTGACTTGGTACTTGTAGAACAGTTCAACGTGAATGGGAAGTGAGTCATCTAGGGGGAACTGAGAGCCTAGCGATCCTAAGAGGTTAGTCCCGCCAAAGTAGGGCTGAACCCCTGCAAAGATCCCTAAGATATTGCCTTCCTTACCTAAGTCAGGGAAAGCAATACCGCCACCATACGTCCAGATTTCACCATCGCCTTTATTGACCAAGATGACATCTGTGTAGCTGCCAAAGGCACTTAAGCTAATCCAGGGAGCAGGACTGATGGCAGCCTGAATACCATAGCTATTGGTGACTTTACCGCCAAATCCATCTAAGAAAGAATTTTGAGGATTGAAGCTGCTGTAAGTGCTAGCATCAACGGGGGTCGTGACTCCCGCAGAGGTATTGAAGGTTCCGCTGTTGATCAGGTTATCGAGAGCGGTAGTAGAAAGGTTAGCGGCACTCGTTCCGACAAATCCTGTTCCGTCACCATTAAGTCCATCAAAACTCCCTGCGCCAAAGAGGGGGCTTTCCGGTTTACTGTAAGCATGGACGTAGGTGACACCAATATTCAGGAAATCAAAGAGATTGGCGTTTAATTGACCCAAGGCCGCGTAGTTGCCGTTGAACAATCCGAACCCTTGAGAGGGGTCGTTAGCATTGCCACCTGCCAAGTAACCAAAGCTTAAAGACGATGGGCCGAGAATCTGTTCGAGGAAGCCTAACTGTAGGCTCAAACCTGCACCAGTACCTCCCCCAATGCTGTAGATGGGGTTGCGCTGAGCAAAAATCGAGAGCGAACCTTTACCGCCGTCGTAGTCCTCGAAAAAGGGGTTGATGGTCGGTACGAAGTCATACCACAAACCGCCCCAAGCGGCAACATAAGTATCGAGCTTGAAGTTCTCGCTGAATCGGATAGGCGCGTAGTACGCCAACCAATCGAGGATAACATCGTTGTTAGTGCGGGTGTTCTGAAAGGTCTGGGTGGTAGCAGGAGAGGTAATGTCGTCCGTGACAAAGAAGTTGTTGTCAACTTGTTCGCCCGTCACAGGATCGAAGAATTGATAAGGAATGTCAGCTTGTAGCTTGAATAGCTCGGCGTTGCCTGCCGATAAACGGGTGACTAACAGGTCTTCTCCGGAGAAAGTGGTGTTCAAGCGCAGACGAACCCGATCTTGGAAGACGGTTTGGTTGTTGCCATCGCTGTCACCAAAAGCACCTGTCACCCCAAAGATGACTTCTCCAGACAGTTTGGTGGTGGTAGAGAATTGGTGATCTTCTAAGAAGGCAACGCGACCTTCTAGGTTATCTACCCGTGCACCCAAAGCAGCTAGTTCAGCTTCAAACTCCTGCATTAGCCGCTTGAGCTTGTCGATATCTTCGCGTAGGACGGCGACGTTCTCTTGGATTAAACGCTCCATCGTGTTCAAGCAAGCGTTCAAACCGGCGGCGAATTCCCAACGGGTTAGAGCGCGGTTGCCTCGGAAGGTGCGATCGGGATAACCGACGATACAGCCGTAGCGTTCGACCAGACTCCGCAGAGCTTCATAAGCCCATTCGGTCGGAGATACGTCACGCAATTCACTGACGCTAGTGACCTGATCGTTGGTGGTCAGATCGCCTTCATTGCTGTAAGTTTCAAGTTTGTCGAGTAGCTCATCTTGTTGGGCTTGAGCGAGTTCGATCTGAGCAGTTGGATTGAGATCTGCTTGAGCAGTGGTGGCATCTTCAGCAGCCGTAGCCGCAGAAGAAACAGTTAAAGCAGTGGCCAAGAAAGCTGGAGAAACCAGCAGGGACTTCCAAAGTATTTTAAGCATTTTCAGCTTTTCCTCACACCTAAGATTGACTACAGAACTTATAGCCTTACTTTTCATTTTATTATACACGGCTTTTGGGAATCGTCGGCTAGATAACTTTCTTTAAAGTTCAGAACTCTCAAAGCAAGTGCTTTTTATCTGCTTATAGGAAAGATAGCTGTCACCTCAATCGCTAACCGACAGTCATGTACATTGTTCAATATAGTACATAATCTTATATTTTGATGGCTGCATCTAACCAGAAGCGTAAATATTTTCTTAAGGTTTTGACTCGCTCTTCAAGCAAGTCTGCATCGCCCCCCCAATATAACTATCCGCTCCTACCCCTAACGATCACTGTGTAGAAAGCGATAATTAGGAGTAGAAGCGGTCTAGCCAGGGTCTCGACTGATTGAAACCTAACTGCCGGAAGGAACTTTTACACCAAATCCACAGCAAGGCAGGGAATTAGCTGCTACTGAACAGCCCCGGCACACAGTTGGTTATCTTCAATCAGGAGACCCATGAATTTACTACTACTATCTATCATGGGCATCACCTCCTTTATTACCTTAACGGTCTGTATCTCAATTTATTTTTTTACCTTAACTCAATTAGCTCCGAAAAATCAAGACAGCAGCCTACAAATTTTTCGGCAAGGGCAGGACATCCACCGAAGTGGAGGTGGATGTAGGAAGCGTGCAGTTGGGTTTGCTGCCATCCTTCAAAAGAAGGAGATTGGTATCTAGATAAGCTTTTGACCGAAAAAAGGGGTTGTCGAGGAGAGGCTTGGAGATAGGAGCGATGAAATTCGTGTCCCCAAACCGCCATCGTCGAAGCTAAAAAAGGACTGTCTGATCGAGCCGTTGCTTGACGGTAGCCTAAAATGAGCCGCTCGCCCATGACAGCAGAGGTTGGCAAACTTCCCACCATTGGCCAAGCTTGCTGCTGAAAATCGACGATTTCTTGGCATAGATACATCAGTCCCCCACACTCGGCATAGAGCGGCATTCCCTGAGCGATCGCCTCTCTGACGGCGTTGATCGCCGCTTGATTGGCGGCTAATTCTGCGGCAAACATTTCAGGAAAGCCTCCGCCAAAGTAAAGTCCCTGAGTGCCTTCGGGTAGGGTTTCGTCTAAGAGCGGACTCCACCGAATGAGAGTCGCGCCAAGTTGCTCTAGGATGTCTAAATTATCCTGATAGTAAAAATTGAAAGCGCGATCGCGGGCGACGGCGATTTGGGGAGAGGGGGGGAAGGGGGAAGGGGGAAGGGGG
>JBGTNM010000504.1:0-8098 GCA_041743025.1 Microcystaceae cyanobacterium | reverse complement strand
ATAGTTTTGCTCTAGATTTGCCTTTAGCCCTATCTAATGCCTAATGATTCGTAGCGATCGCAGTTAAGTCAAGAAAATACTCAAAAGGCTCAAACTGTCTCTCTGCTTTGATTATCAATTATTGGAGATGTCTAGTAAATAAATCTCGGTAATCGTCTTCTATAGAAAGCTCTTCCACTTTTTGCAAAGATTCACCAGATAAAGTAAAGTCCCCTGTTTCAGAATTTGAGCCTGCTGATTGAGCATCAACGCGAGCGGTCAAACTAGCGATCGCCAAATCGAGGGACGTTATGCTAATTAAAGTTCCGATTACAGCAATAATTTTGTATCTCATCTATTTTTCCCTCTTCAATGCTGTTAGTTTGATTATTGTTCAAATAAACTTTTTTGACTTCTATCGCCAGTAATATTACTCGGCTTGAGCAATTAATTTAATGATTCGCACACCTCCAGACAGATTTAACTAGCTTTGATTTGTTTTATTTTGACAATGTGGATTGGGAAATAAAATTTTGTTTGGAGGCAACGGGCAGAGAATTCGTCAAAGCTAATAAAATATGAACTTATTTGGTTGGATACTGGTAATGCTTGCCTCTGTCTGGGCAGCCCATTGGGGATCGGATAAATTAGCCGAACCTTTAAAAAAATTACGCCAACAATGGGGACTTTCAGAGGCGGCAGGAGCAGCTTTTGTGGCACTGGCTACGGCAAGCCCTGAAGTGGGTACAAATACTGTCAGTGCTATTCGCGGTCTTTCTGACATCGGACTGGGAAATTTACTCGGTTCTAATATTATTTCTGTCCCTGCCATTGTTAGCGTTGCTTACCTTGCCTCGCGAAAAAAGTCCCGTGCCACGGGCGATTGCGCTCCGCGCACTTTACTCGAAGCTGATCGCCACTTGATGCGCGTCAGACCAGAAGCCCTCACCGTACAAGCTTTGCCTTATTTAGCGATTATCGCTTTAGCTGCCTTTCTTACTCTACCCAAGCCTTGGCGAGGATTACAACCGCTCGACGGCTGGATTATGTTGGCGGCTTACATTGCTTATGCGGCACAGGCAGTCTTGCGAAAACGTCAGGAAAGACAAGACGTGCAGTGGACGAAAAAAGGAATCTTGGTAGCGGTTTTAGGCGCGATCGCTCTGGCAATAGGGGCTTATTTTGTGGTTATCGCCACAGATAATATTGTCTCGGCTTTAGGTATTTCCAGGCTCATCGGTGGCTTATTTATTACCTCAACTTTGAGCATCGCCCCAGAAGTTTTTGCAACTTGGAGTGTTGCCCGTAGCGGTCAGGTTACGACTGCGACTACGAATGTGATTGCCGATAATAGCGTTACTATGACCCTCGCCTTTTTCCCTCTGGCATTGGTAACGATGCCGATAGATGATTTGCAAATATATTCAGTTAATTTAGCTTTTGTGGCAATCTTAGGGGCAGTATATGCAGGACTGCTCTATTTTCATTCAGACGCATTAGGTTCCCAGAAATATAGTTTTCGACCTTGGGAAGTGTTAATTCTGATTGGCATTTATGCAGCTTATTTAGCCATAATGCTTTTTGGCGTTCTCAATGTTTTTTAAAGCTATTCTCGTCGAGAAGTAACAAGTGCGGGTTCATATTCAATTTCTTCGCTGCGTTTGCGAGCAATATAACTCAGAATCGCTTTAATCATTTCTAAAACTTGAGACTTTGGAAATCAGCTAACGATCGGGCTAAGAAAAAATGCGCCAACTACTGATTCAAGTACCGCGTGGCAAAGGCAAAGAAATTCTCGAAATCGCTCAAAAATACGATGGGGCAAACTTAGCACAATTTAAGGCAGAGGGAAGCAATGGCGCGATCAATCTGGCGATCATTCATGTTTCCAACAGTAAAGTCGAGGGACTGTTAGGAGAATTGGAAGATTTACCCGAACTAAGAATTACGCTGATTCCTCGTGGAATCATGCCTTTACAACCACCAGCAAATGAAGCACCAGAGCAAGTAACCAGCGTAGAGCCTCGCAGCCCGATTAAAATCTTTCTGGCTGGTTTGCAAAGTGTTGGCTCGTGGAAAGGCTTTTTAGGATACGCAGCGGTGGCTGGGGTAATAGTCTGGATTGGTTTATTTACCAATACCAATTATCTTCTCGTTGCTGCCATGCTGATTGCACCCTTTGCAGGACCAGCGATGAATGTAGCGATCGCCACGGCAAGGGGGGATGTAACTTTACTCAAACGCAGCTTGATACGGTATTTTGCTGCTTTGGGAGTGGCAATTGTCGTAGCTTGGCTGCTCAGTCTCATCTTACAGCAACAAGTCGTCACCGAACTTATGCTGGCAACCAATACGGTTTCGACAATAGCAGTATTAATTCCTCTGGTTTCGGGGGCTGCTGGCGCACTTAATCTCGTGCAATCGGAGCGAAGTAGCCTCGTATCTGGAGCTGCTGCTGGAATGTTGATTTCCGTCTCTTTAGCACCACCTGCGGCCTTAGTAGGTATGGCGATCGCTATGGGTAGATGGGATATGGCAATTAATGGTTTATTTCTGCTGTTACTCCAACTAGTTGGCATTAATTTATCAGCCTCGCTTGTGTTTCGTGCCTATGGGCTATCGGCTCGTGGCGCTCGCTATGGGCGCGGAAAAAAGTGGATGGTTCCAGTCGCTGTAGCCGTAACAATTCTTGCCTTAATAGGCTTGTTGACTTGGCAATTTTTCAATTCTCCCAATCTTCAACGTAGTAGCATTGTCCAACGTGCCAATGCAGAAATTCAGTCAGTAGTCAACCAAAGCGGTTTAGCAGAATTACTAGAAGCAAATGTGCGTTTTACTGCTCCCAAGATTGTGGGTCAAAACACATTGCTCGTAACTTTATACGTTCAACGACAGGCAAATGTTACCAGTTCATCTGAGGAGATTCGCAACTCCTTGACAAAAAAAATTCAAACTCGCTTATTAAAACAAGAGTCAAACGTCACGCCACTGATCGATGTTAGCGTACTAGAAACTCCCAATCGTGAATAGAGCTATAAAAATAGGAGGCGATGTTGTCACAAATTTTTGATTCTATTGGTTTTAGTGGCGAAATTTGGCTGAAACTATTATTGACAATCGGCTTTTTAATTTTACTTTGGCTAGTGCGTCGCGCTGCGAATAATCTCACCAGAGAATTGCTCCACCGACCACATAACGAGCGAATTTGGTTCTGGACGGGACAGGGACTCAACCTCATTACAGCAGTATTATTTATTCTGGGTTTGTTAACCATCTGGTTCGATAATCCCAATCGCCTTGCCACTGTAGTAGGATTAGTAACGGCAGGAGTCGCTTTTGCTCTCCAAAAAGTGATTATAGCGATCGCAGGCTATTTCGTAATTTTACGCAGCAATATTTTCAGCGTTGGCGATCGCATTGAAATGGGTGGCGTGCGCGGTGATGTTATCTCCTTGGGTTTTATTCAAACGACGATTATGGAGATGGGGCAACCTCTTTCCCTCGGCAATAGCAATTCTAGTTGGGTTAAAAGCCGTCAGTTCACTGGACGGATAGTTACTATTACTAACGATAAAATCTTTGAAGAGCCAGTTTATAACTATACGAAAGATTTTCCTTATTTATGGGAAGAAATTAGTGTTCCAATCCCTTATAGTGCCGATCGCGATCGCGCAGAACAAATTTTATTAGTATGTGCAGAGCGTCACACCGAAAGCATTAACGAAATGAGTCAAAAATCGTTAAAAATAATGCGTGAGCGTTATTTTCTTCATTCTCACGACTTAACACCAACAGTTTATTACCGAATTACCAACAATTGGTTAGAACTTACCGTTCGTTTTGTTGTCCGAGAAAGAGCTATTCGCGATCTCAAAGATGCAGTCAGTCGAGATCTTCTCGAAGCCTTCGACAAAGCAGGAATTGGCATTGCAACTACTAGATACAACGTTGTTAGCTTTCCACCTCTTCAAATTGAAAACGGTAATGACTTATAAATCGTATAACTAAAATCTTGTACGACGATATTTGACTAACCAGAGATAGGTTTGAAAATGATGTTTTTTGATTACACTAATCAATATTTGCTCAAAACAAGTGCAATGTAATACAGCGTGAGATGGCTAAACCTGCTTGCACTTCGTCAAAATAATTATAAAATATCATGACTTTTCAAGAATCAATTGCAGCAGCATGGTCAAAAATTACGGGATTAATTGATGGTTTCATCGTCCTGTTGCCCAATATTTTTTTAGCCTTAATTGTTTTTATCCTGTTTTTTTTCGCAGCCAGATGGTTGAAGAAACTAGTCAAACGCCTGACTCGCAGACATCGACAAGCGAGAAATCTGGGCATGGTTTTAGGACGATTAGCTCAGGGAGTGGTCATTCTCATTGGTTTGTTTGTCGCTTTGTCAATTGTCATTCCTACATTTAGAGCAGGAGATTTAATCCAACTACTAGGAATTAGTGGTGTTGCCATCGGTTTTGCCTTTCGCGACATTTTGCAAAATTTTCTGGCAGGTATCTTAATTCTGTTGACCGAACCGTTTCAAATTGACGATCAAATTGTTTTTAACGACTTTGAGGGAACGGTAGAAAACATCGAGACTCGGGCGACAACAATTAAAACTTATGATGGTCGTCGCATAGTAATTCCTAATTCCGAGCTATTTACCAATTCGGTGACAGTCAATACGGCTTTTGAAAGTCGTCGAATGGAATACGATGTGGGTATTGGCTACGGTGACAACATTGACGAGGCAAAACGATTGATGCTGGAAGCTATTTACAGTGTAGATGAAGTGTTGCGAGATCCTGCTCCTGATGTACTCGCGCTCGAACTGGCTGAAAGTAACGTTAATATTCGCGCACGCTGGTGGATTAAACCGCCAAGGCGAATAGACGATCTCAATTCGCGCGACAAGGTGATATCTGCAATCAAGCAAAAATTATATGTCGAAAACGGAATAGACTTACCATATCCAACCAGACAAATTCTTGTTCACGACCAAACTGAATCAACAGATGGCGATCGCACTCGTCAGAGGGAAGGATGGCCCGCAGGAAATAAGAAAGTTCCCAAACCACGCGGTATTAGTGATTCTCTCCAACAATTAGCGCAAATGCGAGCGTCGAGAAATGACGGTAATGGAAATAATAAGCAGCCACAAACAACCAATGAAGAATCATGAACAATGTCAAACTCAGTAAAATCTGGGATTCGCTTCATTCGAGTTATTGGTTTTTACCGACCATCTTTGCCTTAATAGCGATCGCGCTGGCATTCACTATGTTGTGGCTTGATCGCCAAGGCTATTATGGCCCGATTGAGAAATGGGGTTGGATTTACACGGGCGGAACTGATGGAGCGCGTGAGGTACTTAGTGCCGTTGCCAGTTCTACTATCGGTGTTGCTGGTACAGCCTTTTCGATTACCATTGTGGCACTTCAGTTGGCTTCTTCTAATTTCGGCCCGAGACTGTTGCGTAATTTTATGCAGGATACTGGCAATCAAATTGTCCTCGGTACTTTTATTGGCACGTTTATTTATTCGTTGCTGGTACTGCGAACCATTCGGGGAGATGGAGACGATTACAATTCCTTTATACCTCAGCTTGCCGTTACAGTCGGTTTGCTACTCGCGATCGCCAGCATTGGAGTGTTAATCTACTTTATCCATCACGCATCTACAATTATTCAGGTGTCTCACGTTATTGCCGAAACGAGTGCCGATCTCGATCGCGCCATCGATCGCCTTTTTCCCGAAAAACTTGGGCGAGGTGCGTCTCCAACTAGATTGGAAGTAGAAGACATTCCAGCCGATTTTGAGGCTGATACTTATGGAGTCAAGGCGAAGAATAGCGTATATTTGCAGGCGATCGACGATGAAGAATTAATGAAACTTGCCTATAAACACGACTTAATCTTACACCTCAATTATCGACCTGGAAAATTTGTCGTCAAAGGTAGCGAGATGATGATGGTATATCCCAGAAAACGGGTTACTCGCCAACTTCTTAAAGAGCTTCACAATGCTTTTATTTTAGGTAAAGAACGAACCGAGCAACAGGACGTAGAATTTCCCATCGAACAGTTAGTTGAGATTGCTCTACGTGCCATTTCTCCAGCCGTTAACGATCCGTTTACTGCCATTCGCTGCATTGATCGCCTCAGTGCGGGATTGTCCCACCTCGCTCAAAGAGATTTTCCTTCTCCTTACCGTTACGATGAACAGAAAAACCTTCGCGTCATTGCCGAGCGAGTAACCTTTGCTGGGTTAGTGGATACGGCTTTTAACCAGATTCGGCAGTACGGTAAAAGCGATGTCGCCGTCACTATTCGTTTGTTAGAAGCGATCGCAACTGTCGCTCGTTCTACGTCAACTCCAAAAGAGTGTGCCACACTATTGCGTCATGCAGAGATGATTCGGCGCAATAGCCAACAAGCGATTTCAGAAGAATTAGATCAAAAAGATATTGAAGAGAGATACAAAGTCGTAGAAAAAGCCTTGAAAAGCTAAAAAGAAAAATAATGAGAGAGCCTACTATATTTTTCCTATCGGGACTATTTGCGATCGCCTTGGCTTTGGTGCATTTATTTGCGGGTAAACTGCGCTTTCTCGAAGCCACGCCTCGAAGTATTTGGCTATCCTTTGCCAGTGGTGTTTCAGTTGCTTACGTTTTCGTTCATATTTTACCCGAACTCTCTCAAGCTCAGGAAACAGTTACGGCAGTGGTAGGTGAAGCACTGGCTTTTTTAGAACACCACGTTTATTTATTAGCGTTGCTGGGTTTAGCTGTGTTTTACGGATTAGAGCGAGCAGCTTTAGTATCGCGTCAACGCAACCAAAAAGCAGGCAGAGGTGATGTTACAGAAGTAGAAGTTTTTTGGCTGCACGTTGTTTCTTTTGCTCTCTATAATGCTCTAATTGGCTATCTGCTGTTGCATCGAGAACAATCGGGAATTCTAAGTTTAATTTTCTTTTTTTTGGCGATGGCTTTGCATTTTGTGGTCAATGACTTTGGTTTACGAGAAAATCATAAACACGCCTATCATAATCTCGGTCGTTGGATCTTGGCAGCAGCAATTATTTTTGGCTGGGCGATTGGAGTAGGCAGTGAACTTTCACCAGCTGCAATCGGGCTTTTGTTTGCTTTTCTTGCTGGGGGAGTAATTTTAAACGTCCTTAAAGAGGAACTACCAGAAGAACGTCAAAGTCGTTTTTGGGCGTTCGCTCTGGGTGCGGGTATATATGCAGTACTTTTGCTGGCATTATAAAAAACTATTATCATTTTGAGCGAGGGGAAGGAGCAAGAAATAACTGTTTTTCTGTGGTTCTTCTTCTGGTTAATCCTGTCATTGGTACTAATTCTCCGTTCAAATGGGCTTTATTCCAACGAATAAATTCATTAGCTGCGCCATAATGCTCACCAGCATTAATTTTTGCCAGTAATGTGCTGTCTGCTAGAAATTTTGTCCCGATATTAAAAGAAAAAGAGACCAGCGCACTAAGTTGATTAGAGGTTAAATCGACTTTAACCATTGAAAGAATTTCTTGCTGAATCTTTTGTAATTCTTGTTTTAAAGCTGTTTCAGCTTGAGCAGAAGAAATGCGATCGCCCATTTTTACTTTTTTGTCTTTAATCTCTGGCATTCCATACCCAATCACGATTGTACCATCAGTATCTTGATAGGCTTGGTCGCTAAAGCCCTCAAATTCCTTGACCAAGTTAAGAGTATAAGAGCTAAGAGGTTCAGTCTGTGGCTTTTTGTAATTAGCTTTTGTTGAGGTGATTATATGTTTGTTAGGCTTACGCTCGGCTTTGATAAACCGAGGAATTTGGCTTTGAGCAAGAGGTTCGGCGATCGCTATTAATAATACTGAAAAGCTTAATCCCGAAACCAAGCTTTTTTGCTGGGAGATATCTGCATTATTATCAAGAGTTAAAATTCATTAGTAGTCTAAATTTACTGATTAATTGTAACGGACTGAAATTATAATCACTTCGACCCGAAATCATCACCGTTTTCAGCCCACATTAAATGAAACTATAAAATCGCTTCGACCCACATTATCTGAAACCGAGACCAGATTAAGTGAAACTAAACTGAAATTATAA
>JBGTNM010000503.1:0-3125 GCA_041743025.1 Microcystaceae cyanobacterium | reverse complement strand
TGGGTCTGCTGAATGAACACTTTTTTCCTAGATACAAGTTATGTCATTGCCTTGGAAACAGCGGACGATCTCAATCACGCTCTGACCAAACAGCATTGGCAGAGTCTAATTAAAGGATTACCTAAACTGGTCGCGACCTCTTATGTTTTTGATGAGATCGTGACGTTTTTTAATAGCCGAAATCGCCATGCTAAGGCTGTTGAGGTTGGGAATCGTTTGCTGAGCAGTCCCTCAGTTCAGTTTATCCAGGTTGATGAGATCCTGTTTTTTGAGGGTTGGCGCTTATTTCAGCAGTATGATGATAAGTCTTATTCGCTGACCGATTGCATTTCGTTTGGGGTCATGACTCAGTTGGGAATCCGAACGGCTCTAAGTTTTGACAAACATTTCGTTCAGGCTGGCTTTGAAAAGTTGCCTTGAAGTTATTAAATGTGGCGAGCAGATGTCACGCCACCACGATCGCTTCAGAATCTTGAGAGACACCATTAGAGTGCGATTTCCTCAAAGCGATTTCCTCAAAGACTCTGCGATCGCCGATAAGGTATCGCTCAACTCTTCAGATGGCATCTGTTCAACTAGCGTCGTTAACCCCTGACACAATCCAGCTAGTCTCACCCCAAAGTCCACTCATCCCGCGCCACCTGTTTCTTCGTATCAGTGCAGAGTTCATCAATATACTGCTTCAAAGTCCGTTGATAATCCTCGTTCTTCATCGAATCCTTCCACCTCCAAGCTTGCTCTGATTGAGTCAAGATTTCCATAACCAAGATCTCATCACGGGTTTGTTGATAAACCCATTGTGCGATCGCGTTGTCGAGTTCCCGTAGATTATTCACCCGCCCCCCCGATTTTTCCCTGACCTGTTCGGCTAGGTTGAGATACCTTAACCGCAGATGACTCTTGTCTTCAGTGAGTTCTTCGGGGGTTTTGTTGAAAGGGGTGTCATTAGGAGTGACTGGTTCCAGAGAATCTCTCAACGTTTTCTCAACGACTTTATTTTCCCTAGCCCGTGAAGAGAAAGAAGACTCTAGCAAGGTCGCTTTATCCGAGGTGTACAGCTTCAACTTCTGCAAAACCTTGAATACGGCGGCATCAAAGCTTTCTCTGCCTACGGTAGAATCAGCCGAAATTAGTCCTCGAGCCATTGTCTTGTCTTTGTCCCAATAGGACAGAGAAACCAAGGCATAATCTAAATGTTGAGGAGTGTTCACATCAACTTGTTCAAAGTAGCCGTCACCGTAATCGAGTGTGGCGGTATTTCCTTCAATATTCACCACCTCCATTGTTTGTCCATTCCTTCTTCCTAGCTGGCGGTCAGTATGGCTCCAATGCAGCTTATCGCCTACAGCTATCTCCATTGGTGTCTGGGTATAAACCGCTTTCTCAAAACCTAAGTCTACAGTGATGGCATTTCCTTCCTTATTCTTCAGTGTCACTTTATTCTCCTCTTTCCCAGTAATTTCGTAGAATTCTCCTTTTTCTAGTCCCCGTCGCTTATAGTGCTTGGAGGGTTTGATGATGTCTCCTATCTCTAAGTGGTGGGCAGACTTCATCTGTACTGGGGTCAAATCCTTTGACTTCAGTTGAGTCAGCACCACTGTTGTCCCTAACTGTCCCGAACGTTTCAACCCAAGTCGAATCCCTTGGGTAATCTCTAACCTTTCTTGAGCAGTCCCTGCCAGTATCAAGGTATTCTCTCTTTCATCGGGGGAGAGGGCTAAATAATCAGCTACAATAGTCCCAACTTTCTTCTCCTTCACCACCTCATAGATGCAATCATTTTCAGCCAATCGAGCCAAGCATGATTTGACTTCTCCAGTGGCAATGAGGTCTACAGCTACTTTGAGATGAGGCGTTCTGTATTTAGCTGATTGACTGAGGTTAATGGTCGCCATCCCCGCTTGCTGCAAGGACTTAAAGGGATTTCCCGTTTCAACGCCTAATAATTGTTTGGTGTCTGCGACAAAGAGAACCCTGGCTTTTTCTTGGGTCGCTACTTCCATTAAATCATAGACTGCCTTGGCACTAAGTCGCCCCGATCCAATAACAATCCACAGTTGGGGTTGAGGAGATTGACGAGGGATTAGATTCTCCACCGTCCCCACCTCAACTCCTACGGCTTCCTTTAATCCCTTGGCAGCCTCAGCATTCGGGGCAACCCATTGGACATGGTAGTTCTGCTGTTGGGCTAATTCCGTCACATAAACTAAAGCTTCAGAAACCGAGGCTTGATCAAAACCTTGCCAGGCGATGAACTGGTCAGTGGTCGTCAAGGATAATGAGATCGCCTCAAGTTGTCGGGCGGTCAGGGACTCACCATCAAGGTATTGATTTACTTGTTCAATCTGAGCGATCGCATCCATCATCCCCCGCCCCTGGCGCATTATCTCTATAGTTCGTTTTTCCCTTTGTTGGGCGGTAGGCGTGGTATATCGGATGGGGTCACTGACTTTAATTAACTCAGGGTGATTGGGGATGGTTGCGCTAATCTGGGTAACATCAACCGGAATCCCTTGTTCCAAGATAAACTTCTCGATCGCCTCTGGCTTAAACGTTGCCGTTTGTTCAGAACAAAACGCGATCGCTTTATCTAGGTTAAAGGCGGTTTCTTGGGTTTCTACAGGGGTTTGGGGAACCACGAAAGTTATCCCTAACCTATCGGCTTCTTCAATCCATTGTTGCTTCAATTCCTCTGGGATAATCGCTGTTTTCCAAGCACGGGTCAATTCTCTGACTTTCTCTCTTTTGTCATGCCCTGATGGTGTTCCGGCTATTTCTAAAATCTTCTGCCGTCGCTTAGAGAAGGCCATCAAGTCTTCATGAGAATACCCTTTGATGTCGAATTGCCCATGTCCAATGGGTTCTACCTCATACCCTAACTTCTGTACTTCCCTCGCCAGATAATGCTGATACACCATGCCCAATAACTTCTTATTGGAGAAAATATCGTCGCTGGCATGAGAGTACCATTTACCTTTTTCCACCTCGGTCATATTCATGATTAGGCAATGGGTATGGAGATGGGGGTCAGGAACCGTTTTTGTTGCTTGATTGTTAATGTGTTTTTCCTTAATCTTACGGGCATCAATGTGGTCGAATTGAGCCACGATGAGATTACAGGTCGT
>JBGTNM010000502.1:0-4549 GCA_041743025.1 Microcystaceae cyanobacterium | reverse complement strand
GGAATCTTTAAAAGGGAAGTTAATTCGGGTTGTGCGCCCGACAAGTTGAAAGAATAAGTTCGACTGACTTACCTACCAAGCAACGCGATCACGAAGTGGTGCTGCGCGATCGCGACAATCGTGAACGTTGACTAAAGCTCTTTCCTGATAAGGGTTCTCGGATTGTGCCATCACCTTTGTTTTTTTTTTGGACGTTCAATTTCTGTTTCTGCTACATCCACGACAATCACTTCAATTTCTTCTTCACTTTGTTGCAGTTGGCGTTTACTGAGAAGTCGGAATTCTTCTGCTTTAATCAGAACATCTTCAATTCTTTTCACAATTCGTCATGCTGTCGATTCGTGAATTCCCCAATCTTGACTGATATGAAAAAAAGTTCTGTATTCTCTCCAATATTTAACCTATTTTTAGTTTTTATGCAAGAGGTCTATTAGAAAAGGAGCTTTTAGAACAAACGTAATCTAGCTAAACTTCCTTTTTACCACAGCCACGCCATATTCAGCAACGCCAATATTTCAGGCGAGATTAAATACTGATAGTGAGTCAAATGTTTAAATGGTTACGGGGGATTCGACGTAAACTGTCGGTTCTTGCAGGCTAAATTCTATGCCATGATTCGCTAGCTTCCGGGATATTTTTTCGTTAGCTAATGCTAGCAATCGCTTGCGTAGCTCGAGAGAATTTTCAGAAGAGCCTAGAATGAAAAATGTCACTCTGGCGCGCGTTCCTGGTTTGTATTCTAACTGAAATAATGCCAACTTAGTGCTGCCAGGATCGATGCCAAATAATGTATCGGTACTCTCTTTCACGACTTGTTCTACTAATGCTTGTTCGGGAGTTTCTAATAATTTTGTAAAATCAAGATAGAGTAAGACCATCACTTTTTTGCCTCGACTAATATTTTCAATATCTTTACTAGCCAAGATCGAGTTGGGTACTATCAAAAGCGTACTTTTAGCGACTGTACGAAGTTTCGTCGAGCGCAAGCCAATCGATTCCACGCGAGCAAACACGTCTTCAGCTTGAGGATTGAAATTGACCCGAATATACTCTCCAGGAACAAAGGGACGGTCTAAATACAAGACAAGCGTCCCGATGAGTTGTTCTAGGGTTCTTTGTGCGGCAAAGGCGATCGCGATTCCTCCAATTCCTACACCTGCTAATAAACCAATTAAATTAACATTCTGACTCTGAGCAAAAGCGACAATCGCGATAAAACCAATAATGACATTGACAATGGTTTCAAAAACTAGCAAAAATTCATCAGCTTGCAGTCCAATTTTCCGAATTAGATCGATTCCATAAGCACGAAGAAATTGGCGGAATAAGCGAGAGACTAACCAGGCAATACTGCTAATTAACGCCCAACTAACGAAAAACTGTAAAAAATTATAAAAGCCTTGATATTCTTTGACAAAATCCAAAGAAAGATTAATCAGAATTAGCGTTCCAGTTATTTGAAATGAATTTTCAATCGGCTTAATTAAATTAATATAAAGACTGGCTACCCGTTGCGGAAAAAAATTCTGAATGATGAGCCTCACTAAAGATGGAGTATAGCGTCCGATCAGTAGAGACAATAAAATAAATACAAAAAATATTCCTAGCCGTATTCCCAATCTAATGAACAATCTTTGAGAATCTTCGTCTAATTGTAACCAATCGCGAGCGATCGCTTGAATATCCATAATTTTTTTAAAGAGTAATAGGAGCATCAATATTAAGAGTTTGTTCTTCAAGGTCAAAAGCGATGCCATAATCTTTCAACTGCTGAGTAATATTTTGTTTGGCAATATCGAGTAACTGGTAGCGCAAATCCATTGAAACATCCTCCGAACCGAGAATAAAGAAGTTAATTTGTGCTTGAGTAATCTGTTGTTTTTTTTCGTCGAATACATTTTTAAAAGTTGCTTGTGTGTTGCGCGGATCGATACCAAATATATCTTTAGTGCTCTCTAAAATAATTTGTCGAATTAAAGCTTTTTCTTCTTCTGGTATAAGGCTATAAAAAGTTAGATAAATAATCGAAATCACTTTCTTTGCTCCCGTAAAATTTTCAATATTTATCTGAGTTAGAGCATTATTAGGCACAATAATCAAAGTGCCTTTTCCGGCTGTACGAATTTTAGTAGAACGCAACCCGATTGTCTCAACTCTGCCAAATGTGCCATCGGGTAAGCCAATATAATCATCGACAACGAAAGGGCGATCCAGAAAAAGAACAATTCCTCCTAATAACTGTTCTAAAATTTTTTGGGCAGCAAAAGCAATTGCTAACCCGCCAACTCCCAAGCTAGCAATCAAACCAATAAGATTAATTTGATGCGTCTCGGCAAAAACGAAGATAGTTAGTAAAATAATAATTGAATTTGCCAGAAATTTCGCAATAATCAATAGCTCGCTGTTGAGTATATGCTTGCTTCTAAGCGCAATATCTAACAAATAAATATCAAAAAACTGTCTAAATAGGCGAGAGCCTAACCAACTAATCAAAATCGCTACTGATATACCTAGGGGAACCTCGACGAACTCTAACCATACTGGTGTGGGAACGAGCAAAGCAGCAAGATCGACAAGCGCTATGATAATAATTAATCCTAGCCAATTTTGGTAAGGCGTAATGATTTTGTGATAGGCTTCTTTGACTTGATCAGAAAAGAGACGAGCAACCAGTAAACTAGCGAGTCGGGGAATAAAAAAGCTGCCAAGAACTACCAAAATTCCGATTAATCCGAATAAAGTTAGTAGTAATTCTGGTTTGATTAAAGTAGTTGTTAATAAAAAATCAATCATAAAATCAACTTCATCCTCTACAAAGTTAAAGGATTTAGGGCATTGGTTTAGAGACAGGCTCGGTTAGTTGTTCTCCCCTCACTTCTTCCACCTGGCTAACTTCAAAAATTAGCATGAAGGGCCGTCTCATTTCCCTAGTGACAAATGCCTCTAACAGTTGCACCTGTTTTGGAGTTATGGGTTCTTGAGTACGAACATTTAAGCGGACTTGAGGGGGATTCGTTAGCCAATTGGTATTGCTATTAATGAGAGTGACGCGCTGAAAAGTAATGGTTCGATTCAGCAATGCTTTCCTGAGACTGGTTTCAAGTCGAGCCTGCCGAACTAACTCAGCGAAACTAAAGCCTAGTGGAATCAGGAGGATAGCTGTCAAAGCTAGCGTCCCAATCAGCGCTTTATGCGCTCGTTCTAGCGGGGTGTAGCCGGAGAGCAGGAAAGTCAACATACACGAGAGAGTAATCCCCAGCAGGTTGGTCAGGTATAACAAGGTGGCTCCCAGACTCAGCGACCAGTTTCCCTGCGCCAAACCTAAGCCAATAACACAAATCGGCGGCATCAAAGCAACCGCGATCGCTGTTCCTGCCAAACTACCAGAAATTTTGGGTTGCACCTTAGCATAGCCACTAATCATCCCTGCTGCCACAGCGATACCCAAGTCTAATAAGTTGGGTTTGGAGCGGGCAAGGATTTCACTGCCAAAGTTAGGCAGATTGACCAGTAAGCCCAGTCCCCAGGCGAGAATTACTGCCAGCAAAGTTCCCACTCCTACTGAGAGCGCTCCCTGGCGCAAGAGTTGGAGATCGCCTTCCAAGGCTCCGAAGGCTAATCCTCGAAGGGGAAGCATTAAGGGCGCAATAATCATCGCTCCGATGATAACGGCAGCACTGTTGGAGAGAAGTCCGAAGGTGGCGATCGCACAGGAACCCACAATTAGCACTAGATAGGTCGAGTCCAGAGACGATTCTGCCAATAACTCTGCTTGTATCTGCTGTTGCTTGAATGGCTCAATTTTGCGACTGTTGAACCTCTGAAAGCGCCTCCGAATATTTTTTACCACACTTTACACCTTAAACTACGGCTGTAATCAACAAAAGCTCTGATAAGACGTTTAGTGGCTACAGGAATTTATCCTAACAAATCGCCGATAGTTCAAGAAGAACCGTAAAAGTTGGAGATAGTCCGAACCCAGATGTTTTCTGAGATGAAAATAGTTTCTGAGGCGAGAATTCAGGTTTTCCAATAACGAACTGGCTCTTGGCGTAGATTTCAAGGCTTCTTCAACCGCTTGCTTCACTTCAAGAAATTTATCTGAAAGTTTCTGATAGAGTTGACTCCACCTCTGCCAGTAGATGTTCTGGGATAGGGGCTTTTTCTGCCATAAACAGACTTCTCGCACCCAAGATAAGGGAATGTGAAACGATTGGGCAATCTGCGTCAACTTTTCGTCAATGATTTTCGCAAATGCTAATAGATTCTCTTTTTGGTTAAATAAGGCAACTCTCAAAGCTTTAACCCCTCTATAAGTCTTATTTCCTCTCTTTTTCAGTTCCTCAATCACAAATTCCATCAATTCCATCCGTTCTTCCCAACTTGACCCCGCTAAGGATAAGATGTCCATTAGACCTCTTGCAAAAATATTTTATGCTATAATAAATGGCTATTTTTTAAACTTTCTCTCGATAAAATAGCAATAATTTTTCAGTTTTTGCAAGTCATTAAGTGACGAAAATTGCTGACAGCTTGTTTACAGTAATCG
>JBGTNM010000501.1:0-2021 GCA_041743025.1 Microcystaceae cyanobacterium | reverse complement strand
TCCGTAAAACAAGATTTAGTTTTGTATTCACATAAAGAAAATAATTGGCAACTAAAATGTTTATGCAAGAAGAAATTATCTCGATTGTTACCGATAATGTTCAATTTCCAGCAGAAACAAGGACTTGGGAAGCTCCATCTGAAGGTGCTACTAAGTAGGGCTTGCTGAAAAAGTCACGAAAAGGCAAGAGAAAAATTGACTCAGTAGTTAGGGAAGAGCAAAGATAAGTTTTTATTTTCGGCAATTCAATGAGACATCATTTTCACTAATCAAATAAGTTGAAAAAGATGTATTATTGAAAAATTGACACAAAAATCTACAAAAAAGCCGTAACATGAAGGTAGAAAGATTCATAACTAAAAAAGAAATAGCAATAGAAGTTAAAGAAGTGTGAGGCATTTTAGTCATGACTCTACCAAGGCTAAATCGTCTTTTACCTTGTCCGAATTTACCCTCAATAGAGTTACGAATCCGTTCATCATCAGCGGCTTGTTTCTTTTTTTCAGGACTGACATTTTTAGGTGGTCTACCCAGTGGTGAACCACTAATTCTAATTCCTCTTTCTTTACACCAAGTACGATTTTCCCTTGTTCGATAAATTTTATCAACATGAACAGATTCAGGATAATATCCGGTGTAATTTTTGTAGGTTTCTACTTGTGATTTTAAGTCCCCTGATTCGTTAAAATTATCCCAACTAATATGCTCTAAAAATATATAGCCATCGAAGCAACTGGCTGAAAACTTTGCCCCAAATTCTACCTCTGCTCTGGCTTTACCACGAACTATTGGACGAATATGTGGTTGACTTAAACTCACAATCCGGTCTTCTATACTGCGTTTTTTATTTTCATATAACCACAGTTGTTGACGATAAACTTCTGCCACTACTAGCAACATCTTATATTGTCTGTTACTCAGTTTTAATAGTGATATTCCATCTGACGTTAGTTGCTGAATGTGAGTGAGGTTTCTTTTGATATATTGCAGTTGCTTTTTGATAGCTTTTCTTCTTTCTTTAAAGTTGACTTTTCTTTTTTTTGCTACTGCTAAGTAATCCTTTCTTGCTCTCTTTCGATAGGTTCTTGGTTTGTTGATATTTTTGACCAAGAGGGAGTTATATAATGTATCTATAATTGTCTCTGTTTGCTTTCTGGCTTTATTTAATAATCCTAAATCTGTGGGATAACTTATGTCTGCTGGCGCACAACTTGCATCTAATATTAATTTTCCTCTATTGGTCGTCTCACTTTTTGAATCCTCGACCTCTGACTTTTTTGATTTTACTTCTATCTCCTCTTTACTTTCTAACACCTTCTTGACTATTTCTTGATTGATTTTATTGACTAAGTTTATATCTATTCTTTCTCGAAAATGAACTAGCATTGAAGGGTCAAATGGCAGTTTATTACTGTAGGCTGACATTCCTATAAAGTATTGTAGATAAGGATTTTCCCTGATTTGCTCAACTGTTTCTCTATCACTTGTCCCTAGTTTCTCTTTGATTATTAATCCCCCTAACGCCATTCTAAATGTTTTGGCTGGCGCGCCCATTTCTGATGAAAATATTGCTGCATACTCTGATTCAAATTCTGACCAAGGTATCATGTTCGCCATGATTACCCAACGGTTCTCTGAGGCTAGTTTTCCCCCAAAGGGTAGTTCAAAGTTCTCTGCTGCTGTTTCTTGCTTTTGCGCTTTTCGATACATCTCAACGCAACTTGCTACAAGGGTTTTTACCTATCCTATCCTTTTTCCTTGCACTTTATTCTCTTTTATCCCCCCCAATCTCTCGATTTATCTAGGTTTTTTGTTTATTCCGCAAGCCCTAAGTACAAAGTAGAGATTAGCGCCGACAAGTTAGAGCAAGAAATGGGTCGGTTTTTACAAATAGTAAGTCGTTTATTCAAACGTGCAGAGATAGGAACTGAAAAAAACCAGGAATACACTTTGATAAAATTGAGCTATCAGTAGAAATTAACGGCGAAGGTAAGGTTATCTTAATTGGAAGTGGTGAAAAA